>JALVDG010000461.1 GCA_027009095.1 Thiotrichaceae bacterium | reverse complement strand
TATTTTTTCTAGATATTTACGTGGCGCATCGGTGGCAACAGCAGCAATCTGCTTTCCAGGAAGGTCTTTTTCTGATTGGATATTTCCCGAGATGGCTTGAGAGGTGAGTGCCGCAGTGACAACGGCGGTCATTATACTCATCGCAATTAAACCAATGAGATGCCATGAAAGATCAATCGCACGAGCTAAACCTTTGCTTTGCGGGGTCTCCCATGTCACTAACATGGTAATTCCCCACCAGAGTGTTTCGTAAATACCTTTAAAATAGCCTTTGGGGAAAAAATTATCACCACTAACACGATCAACAAGTAACCGTAAATGACTGCTAAGCAATAACATCACCCCAAGCCACGCTAATACTGTCCATGTAAGTAATTTTTTTAGCTCAACCAGTAAAATACCTAATGGGTTGGAGGTGCTATTCTCAGCGGATACCATAATTTGCAACCCCGTCTCATACATGGAGTTAGAAAAATCGACCCGTTTTTCTCGCTCCGAAGAGATGGTAATGGCAGCTATACCTAAGTCTATGCTTTTCTTTTGCGCGCTATCAATCACATCGGAGGTTGTGTTGTGATACACCCACTGGGTTTTTCTACCCATCTCTTTAGCAATTTCATTCCATAAATCAATACTAAAACCAATTGGTTGACGTTCACTTTCGGGGCGGGCTTTATCATACATCACCCAAGGCTCACTAGGTTTGATGCCAACTTTTAATGGGGCTGGTGCTGAAGCGACGGGCTTAGATTTTTTGTGCTTGTTTTTTGCATGACTGCTCAGGGCAACAATGCTTAGACAAAGGACAAAAATAAAGAAAAATAAGGGGCGAAGTACAATTTTTAGCACAGTATCATCCTTGATAATTGCGTAATTATTAATCAAAAAAAGAGGAATTATAGAGGGCATTACAGCAGGATGCTATTTAAAATATTTTATTAAGCTCAATACCTTCACCAATTTTTATTTCAATAGAAAAGTATTGACATACACAAGCACTAAAAAATACACATAATAAAGATAGTATTTATTGCTTTTTGTATTGCTTTTATCATACCCTCCCTTGCTTTCGTAGAATAATCAATGCAATCCAATATTTTAAGGAGCTACAAAATGGCACATGAGTTACCCGCCTTACCTTATGCAAAAGATGCTTTAGAACCTCATATTTCTGCTGAGACTTTAGACTTTCACCACGACAAGCATCACCAAGCTTATGTGACGAATCTAAACAACTTGATCGAAGGCACTGATGATGCTGATAAGTCACTAGAGGATATTATTACTTCTAGCCCTGCTGGTCCTGTTTACAACAATGCGGCACAAGTTTGGAATCATACTTTCTACTTCAACTGTCTTGCTGGCAATGCAGGTGGTGAGCCTACTGGTGCTATCGCGGATGCTATCAACGCTGCATTCGGTTCGTTTGCTGACTTTAAAGAGAAGTTCTCTGCATCTGCTGTTGGTAACTTTGGTTCTGGTTGGACTTGGTTAATCAAAAATGAAGATGGTAGTGTTGAAATATTCAATACAAGCAATGCAGGCTGTCCATTATCTGATGGCAAAACCCCAGTGCTAACGATTGATGTTTGGGAACATGCTTATTATATTGATAAGCGTAATGCACGCCCTGCTTATGTTGAGGACTTCTGGAACTTAGTCAACTGGGACTTTGTAAACGAAAATTACAATGCATAATTATTACTGTCTTTAGGCAGAATAATAGATGATTTAAAAAGGGTGGCTTAGAAATAAGCTGCCCTTTTTTATTTACTGATGTTACGCAATATAAAAAATATTATATATTTTTTCCTTCGCCCGATGCGTTAGCGAGGCGGAGCTAAAATTCCCATTCTAACCGCGCTGAGCATTTGCCCGCTAGAATGGATCAGCAGTAAAAGTGTTTGAGCGGAGTTTACGGAGCGAGTTTTTTCACTGCCCATTCTAACGGGTAAAGCGCAGGAGTAAGCGGTTAGCTGGGTCGCCTTTTCTTTGCTTACTTACTTTTGGCGACGCAAAAGAAAGTAAGTCGTAGCCCTTTACAGAAGAGAGCAAAAGAACCTAAACTAAAAAGGGCTACGAAAACCTTCGCTTATATTATAAAGAGTGACTGCGTAACATCAGTTAATGAGGTAAATTCACCACTTGACTTTATACTCCAGCCCTTGTATTGACAAATTTCATAGAAAGCTACATAATCAGCGGTTTTCAAAAAAAAGGGTAGCCATTTAGGCTACCCTTTTTTACTTGAGATTTTATTGATCATAAGTACATCAATATGCGGAGAAGCCAATGGCCAACTCATTAATGACAACCTACGCCCCATTACCCATTACCTTTACTAAAGGTGAAGGTGTTTTTCTTTGGGATAATAATGGCAAGCGATACTTAGATGCGGTTGCAGGTGTTGCTGTTTGTAGTCTTGGACATGCTCATCCTGCGGTTGCTGAAGCGATTGCAGAGCAAGCGAATACCTTAATACATACATCAAATCTTTATCAAATTGAGCACCAAGTAGAGCTTGGCGATAAACTGTGTGCATTATCTGGCTTGGACAAGGTATTTTTCAGCAACTCTGGTGCCGAGGCTAATGAAGCCGCCATTAAACTCGCCAGACTTTATGGCAAGCAACAAGGTATCGAACGTCCTAATATTATCGTCACTCGTGGCAGTTTTCATGGTCGTACGCTCGCCACCTTGTCAGCAACGGGTAACCGCAAAGTACAAGCGGGATTTTCACCTTTAGTCGATGGTTTTGTACGTGTTAACTACAATGATATTGAAGCCATCAAGAGCGTTGCTAAAAGCAATTCTGATGTTGTGGCAATATTAGTCGAGCCAGTACAGGGCGAAGGCGGTGTGATTGTTCCAGATACTGATTACTTAAAGCAACTACGTGATATTTGCGATGCGAATGACTGGCTACTGATGTTGGATGAAATTCAAACAGGTATTGGCAGAACGGGGCAGTGGTTTGCTTTTCAGCATAGTGATATTAAGCCCGATGTGATGACATTAGCTAAAGCTCTGGGTAATGGTGTGCCTATCGGTGCTTGTTTAGCAAGCGGAAAAGCCGCCAGTATCTTTACTCCTGGCACACACGGCTCTACTTTTGGTGGCAACCCTCTAGCCACTCGCGCCGCATTAACTGTACTTAAAACCATCCAGCAAGATAATATTATTGCCAATACTAAAACGATGGGAGAGTACTTCCTTGCTGAGTTCAGCACAAAATTATCAGCAATCGATCATGTCAAAGAAATACGGGGTGTGGGTTTAATGATTGGTATTGAACTAACACATGATTGCGGTGAATTAGTGGCTAAAGCAAGCGAGCAAGGCTTACTCATTAATGTAACTGCCGCAAATACCATACGCTTGCTTCCACCTCTGCTCATCAATAAAGAACAGGCTGATGAAGTAATTAATATCGTTTCTGATTTAGTTATCTCAAGTACAGCATAAATATAATAAGGAACGTGCATGAACACGCTCCTAAGCACCTACAGACACTTATTTTAGGAATATTCCCATGGCAGAAATTAGACATTTTCTGACCCTACGTGATTTTAGTCGCGAAGAGCTAAATACTTTAATCCATCGTGCAATTTCAATGAAAACTGCTTGGAAAAGTGGTAACCGTGATTATCAGCCATTAAAAAACCAAACTTTGGCGATGATTTTCGAAAAGTCATCCACACGTACTCGTGTCTCTTTTGAAACAGGAATGACGCAATTAGGTGGTCATGCAATGTTTTTATCATCATCCGATACGCAATTAGGTCGTGGCGAGCCAATTCAAGACAGCGCACGGGTTATCTCTAGTATGACAGATATTATTATGATTCGTACCTTTGCTCACGTGATTGTGGAAACCTTTGCCGAATATTCTAGCGTGCCTATTATTAATGCACTCACCGACGAGTATCACCCTTGCCAGTTGTTAGCCGATATGATGACTTATCAAGAGCATCGCGGTGATATTAAAGGCAAGACAGTCACTTATGTCGGTGATGGCAATAATATGTGCCACTCATGGATGAACGCTGCACGACAATTTGATTTTCATCTTAATATTGCTTGTCCTAAAGACTATATGCCAAATGCAGAATTAAGCGAAGAGCTAGCAGATCGCATCACAATTACCGAAGATTTACACGCTGCCGCAGAGGGATCATCACTCATCACTACCGATGTTTGGGCGAGTATGGGACAAGAAGAGGAGCAGAAAATTCGTGAAAAAGCATTTGCTCCTTTCCAAGTCAATGCCGAGATTATGTCATTAGCCAATGATGATGCTGTCTTTATGCACTGCTTACCTGCGCATCGTGAAGAAGAAGTAACTGCCGAAGTGCTAGAAGGCGCACAAAGCGTCGTCTGGGATGAAGCGGAAAATCGTTTACATGCTCAAAAAGCATTGCTCGAAGCATTGACTGTTGGATTTGTAGCGTAAGGAATAAGCATGGCAACACATAGCGAAGAAACCTCACTGCGTCGGACATTTGCGATTATCTCTCATCCCGATGCAGGTAAAACAACCATTACGGAAAAACTCTTATTATTTGGTGGTGCGATTCAGTTAGCTGGCTCAGTAAAGGGACGAAAAGCTGCGCGTCATGCAACATCTGATTGGATGGCAATGGAGAAAGATCGTGGCATCTCGGTTACCTCATCGGTAATGCAGTTTCCTTATGGTGATAAAGTGGTTAACTTGCTTGATACACCAGGTCATGAAGACTTCTCTGAAGATACCTACCGTACCTTAACGGCGGTAGATTCCGCCTTGATGGTTATCGACGTTGCCAAGGGGGTTGAGGATAGAACCATTAAGTTGATGGAAGTTTGTCGTCTGCGTGATACGCCGATTATGACCTTTATTAATAAGCTTGACCGTGAGGGACGTGATCCTATCGATTTATTAGATGAAGTTGAGGATGTGCTTAAAATTAAATGCGCCCCAGTGACATGGCCTATCGGCATGGGTAAAACATTAAAAGGTGTTTATCACATCTATAAAGATAGAGTACATCTTTATAATCCTAATCATGATGGCAAAATTCTTGAAGGCGAAACCATAGAAGGCTTGGATAACCCACGCCTTGATGAAATTCTTGGCACACAAGCAGAAGAGTTACGCGAAGAGATTGAGCTAGTGCAAGGAGCTAGCCATGCCTTTGATGTAGATGCTTATTTGCGTGGTGAATTAACCCCTGTCTTTTTTGGATCAGCAGTGAATAATTTTGGTATTGCAGAGTTGCTAGCCGACTTTGTTGAATTTGCCCCTGCACCACAAGCTCGCCCAACCACAACACGCGACGTTTCCGCAGAAGAAGAGAAATTTACAGGTTTTATCTTTAAAATCCAAGCCAATATGGATCCTCAACATCGTGATCGTATTGCCTTTATGCGTATTTGTTCAGGTAGTTTCAGCAAAGGTATGAAGTTATACCAAGTGCGTACTAAAAAAACCGTGAAAATTCCTGATGCCTTAACCTTTTTAGCGGCTGATCGTGGTCATGTCGATAAAGCCTATGCAGGTGATATTATCGGCATACATAATCACGGCAAAATTCGCATTGGCGATACATTTACCCAAGGTGAGGAATTATATTTTACGGGCATTCCTAACTTTGCACCTGAGCTATTTCGTCGTGCACAGTTAAAAGACCCGCTAAAGATGAAGCAACTACAAAAGGGTTTAGATCAACTGTGTGAAGAAGGGGCTACTCAGCTATTTCGCCCTATCACTAACAATGATCTTGTCTTAGGAGCAGTCGGCGTACTTCAATTTGATGTGGTCGCACAACGTCTTAAAGATGAGTACAACGTAGACTGTCAGTTTGAGCATGTCAATGTACAAACAGCACGTTGGATTACGTGTGATGACGAAAAAATGCTAGATAAATTTAAAACCAAAGCAGCATCTAATCTATCTTATGATCATGCGGGTGAGCTGGTTTATATTGCACCCACCCGCGTTAATTTGCAGATGGCAATAGAGCGCTGGCCTGATATTGCCTTCTTATCTACCCGAGAGCATGGGGTTTATGAGTAACTTATGTTACATAATATAAGAAAAATATTCATATTTTTCCCTCCGCCCGATGCGTTAGCGAGGCGGAGCCAAAATTCCCATTCTAACCGCGCCGAGCATTTGCCCGAGAGAATGGATCAGCAGTGAAAGTGTTTGAGCGGAGTTTACGGAGCGAGTTTTTTCACTGCCCATTCTCTCG
This sequence comes from Thiotrichaceae bacterium, assembly GCA_027009095.1. GTDB lineage: Bacteria > Pseudomonadota > Gammaproteobacteria > Thiotrichales > Thiotrichaceae > JAGLBW01. Next base: position 24 of record JALVDG010000461.1, on the reverse strand, counting down.
GGTAAAGCGCAGGAGGAAGCGGTT
>JALVDG010000460.1 GCA_027009095.1 Thiotrichaceae bacterium | reverse complement strand
ACACGGAAATCTAGTGCATCTCTATGAGCGTGATTGTTCGGTACAACGACGCTTTCAAAAGGTGGTAGAAGTAGCACCGAGCACAGGGCTATCGGATGCAACACGTCAAAAATTATACGATTATGCGATAGCAGTCACCAAAAAAGTAAATTATAACAATGCAGGTACAGTCGAGTTTTTGGTTGATAAAGAAGAGAATATTTACTTTATTGAAGTAAATCCACGTGTACAAGTTGAACATACCATTAGTGAAGTCATTACAGGCATTGATATTGTTCGCAGTCAGATTTTAATCGCAGCAGGTTATCCATTATCCAGTCCTGAAATCGCCATTGCATCGCAAGATGATATTAGTTGTCGTGGTTTTGCGGTGCAGTGTCGTATTACCACCGAAGACCCTGAACATGACTTTAAGCCAGACCTCGGCACTATTATCGCCTATCGTAGCGCAGGTGGTTTAGGTATTCGTTTAGATGTTGGCGCAGCTTATGTGGGCGCAAAAATATCCCCTTTTTATGATTCGATGCTGGTTAAAGTCACCGCATCAGGTCGTAGCTTAAAAGAAGCCTTAGAGCGTTCAGAACGTGCTTTAACCGAGTTTCGTATTCGTGGCGTTAAAACCAATATCGGTTTTATTCTTAATGTACTAAAGCACCCCATTTTTGTCGCAGGTGAGGCACGAGTCACCTTTTTAGAGCAACACCCCGAATTATTTATAATAAAAGCACGGCTCGATAGAGGCACAAAAATGCTCAGCTATCTCGCCAATGTGATTGTGAACGGGCATCCTGATGTGCAACATCCCGACCCTGACAGACACTTTCGTGAACCTATTATTCCTGACTTTGATAAGCTTGCACCTTATCCTCAAGGCACTAAAAATAAATTAGATGAGCTAGGAGCGGATGGTTTTGTGCAGTGGATAAAATCACAAAAGACCATCTTATATACCGATACCACCTTACGCGATGCGCATCAGTCCTTGCTCGCCACCCGCGTAAGAACCGCAGATATGCTGAAAGTAGCCGAAGGTCTGGCAAAGAATCATGCACAATTATTTTCTTTAGAAATGTGGGGCGGGGCAACCTTCGACGTGGCATTGCGCTTTTTACACGAATGTCCGTGGCAGCGTTTGCGTTTATTACGCGAGAAAATTCCGAATATTTTATTCCAGATGCTCTTTAGAGGCGCTAATGGTGTCGGCTACAAGGCATACCCTAATAATCTCATTGAAAAATTTATTATCGAATCTGCCGAGAGCGGTATTGATGTCTTTCGTATTTTCGACTCCTTAAACTGGATAGAAGGCATGCGAAAATCGATTCAAGTAGTAAGGGAGCAGACGCATGGATTAGCAGAGGCGACCATCTGCTATACAGGTGATGTGCTGAATACGGCAGCGAGTAATAAATATAACTTAACTTACTACATCGACTTGGCAAAACAACTAGAAGATGCGGGCGCACATATTATCGCACTCAAAGATATGGCAGGTTTACTCAAGCCCTATGCCGCGCAAGAATTGATTCCTGCATTAAAAGAAGCTGTAGACTTGCCGATTCATTTGCACACTCACGACACCTCATCAATGCAAGCCGCCACCTTATTAAAAGCCATAGAAGCCGATGTTGATATTGTCGATGCCTGTTTAAGCTCTATGTCGGGCTTGACCTCACAACCTAATCTAAATTCGCTTATTGCCGTTATGCAAGGACAGCCACGCGAGCAGCACTATGACTTAGCCTCTTTAAATCAATACGCGAATTATTGGGAAGATGTGCGAGAGATTTACTATCCTTTCGAGTCAGGTTTAAAAGCAGGCACAGCAGAAGTCTATGAGCATGAAATTCCTGGAGGGCAATACTCTAACCTGCGCCCACAAGCGATTGCATTAGGCTTGGAACATAAATTTGAAGAGGTGAAAAAGAACTACGCCATTGTCAATAAAATGTTTGGTGATATTGTCAAAGTCACCCCCTCCTCAAAAGTCGTGGGCGACATGGCTATCTTTATGACATCCAATGGTTTAAGCGAAGCCGATGTTATGGCACAAGGCGATACCTTAGCCTTCCCTGACTCTGTCGTTGACTTATTTCAAGGACAATTAGGGCAGACGGCAGGAGGCTTTCCGAAAGAACTCAGTGCATTAATCCTCAAAGGAAAAACAGCCTTTAGTGATGCTCCCAACGCACATTTGGAGCCAATAGACTTTGACAGTGAATTTGCCGCATTTCAAAAAGAATTTGATAATGATCGTACAGAGCGTGACTTCTTGTCTTATAAAATGTATCCAAAAGTGTATCGAGATTTTTATCAGCATCAGCAAGATTATGGTGATGTCTCAACCTTACCCAGCACCGCCTTCTTTTATGCCCTAAAACACCGCAAAGAAGTACAGGTCGAACTATCCGCAGGCAAAATTATTATCATCCGCTTGATCTATGTTTCTGCCCCCGACGAAGGCGGTATCCGCACCGTTACTTTTGCTCTAAACGGTCAGCCACGCAGTATTACCCTGCGTGACGAGTCTGTTATATCCAGCAAAAAAATCAACCGTAAAGCAGTAGAAGAAACCGAAATCGGCACACCCATACTCGGACGTTTATCACAAATACTGGTCAAAGAAGGTGACATCATCAAAAAAGACATGCCTCTGTTTGTGATAGAAGCCATGAAAATGGAATCAACCATTACCGCGCCTTATGATGGGAAAGTAAAACAGATTCACCTTGAGCAAGGGGAGATATTAGAACAAGGGGATTTAGTGGTAGAGGTCGAAAAGTTTTAGCTGTTTACCATGTGGTAAGCAGAAGAATATAAGGATTCTCTGATTTTGTGGTGAGACTACTCTTTATAAAAACGATAAGCTGCAAATGAATAGTACAGTGTCAACTAATTATTCAGTACAAATTAATTCATTTCCCATTACACTACCGCCTGATGAAGCAATCGCTTTATTTTATTCCGTTCGCCTTGATTGAATCAGTAAGGTAAGGCGGTGAAAAGCGAATGTTTTTGTATTCAACTAATAATAATAAAAAATAAAATGTTACAAATATCATTATATGTTCTATCAGGAATACTTTTAGGTATTTCATTTTCTTTACTCGTCGTTAATGTGCTGGCTGCAAAAGAAATATCGCATGCAAAACGTTTTGCAATGTTTCGATTTTATAAGGAAATTCTCAATAAAAAACAAGATAGTACTTATGAGTATAGCAGTGACGTTCGACGTATTATTAATGCAGCGCATTTGCATAATATAACTAAACAGTAAGTTCTCTAAAAATAACTATTCAATATAAATAATCAGTCACTACCCAGATTGCGCTTTATTTTGTTCGAATTCATGACAAAAGGCGCATTTATTAGATATAAATGAGCAACTTTTAATGGAGAAATCGGGCAAAATAGAGTGCAAGCTGAATAGTTACAAGTAACGCTTCTATACAGAGATTATATGAGTTAAAAAGCCGAAGCCGATTACTGCAATAATTGCTCCGCCTCCGCGTACTATCCACTCGCCCCAATTTAAGCGTTTAAGCTCGCCAATAGCGATACCTGCAAGGTGTAATAAGCCTGTGCTAATCACAAATCCGATACTGAAAATAAGTGGGTTAGTGGCATTAGGTAGCTCTGTACCATGAGCATGTCCATGAAAAATAGCAAAAGCACCAACTATAATGGCAGCAATCCAGATAGGAGGACGCACGGCAAACATAACGGCAAGACCTAATACAACACCAGAAAGAGCAATGCCTGTTTCAATATAAGGGATAGGAACGCCTACTACACCTAACGCGCCACCAAATGCCATTACTAAGGGGAAAACAACAGGTAAAATCCAGATAGCAGGTTTACCTAAAAAAGCACCCCACAAGCCAACAGCTACCATTGCAATAACATGGTCAAGCCCAGAAACAGGGTGAAAAAAGCCACTGAGAAAACCGCCTTTTAAAGTAGCGGCATCTGCATGAGCAAAGGCGGGAGATGAAAAGAGAAGTAACAGTAATAAAATAGTTTTAATAGAATTTATTTTATAATTGCTTAGATTCATAGCAATATCCTTTAATAGTCATATTGAAGCGTCAAATATACACCTATTACTCATTATTATTCATTAAAAAAGTAAATTTTAGTAGTACGTGAGTTCATTCAATCTGAAATAAAATTCTGCATTAGAACTTCGGGACATCATTTCTTACTCGTTCATAAGACGTTTGTAGAATACAATAAGTACTATGAGATTATTTTTAAAATACCTTATTGCTAGTTGCTTTTTATGTTTACCACAAATCGCCTCAGCTCATAGTCCTATCAAAGGCATGGGTCATTTTCTTAATGGCGTTTTACACCCTCTACTTGTTCCTGAGCAGGTGTTACTCCTTTTAGGTTTAGGGCTTTTCTATGGTCAGCATCAGCCCAATCAGCATAAAAAAAATATCCTTTATTTTATGCTTGCTGTGATAATAGGCTTATTTACAAGTTATTTTTTACAAAGTCAGAGTATTGATATATCCCTGCCATTGTTAATTATTGCGCTTATTATCAACTTTTTTATTATTATCCGCCGTGATTTTTATCCACCTGTTTTAACTTTATTAATGCTTATCGGTGGCTTGCTACTTGGCTTAGACTCAGCACAAGCAGAGCTTATGGGAAAAGCCAGGCTAGTCACTTTATTTGGTAGCGGTATCGGTATGTATTTTTTAATGATCTATACGATGGCATTGTCAGAAAGTTTTAGTACGCAAGCTTGGCGCATTATCGCGGTACGAATTTTAGCTTCTTGGTTAAGTGCCAGTGCCTTAATGGTGTTAGCACTAAGGTTTGCCCAATGATGCATAAAATATTGTTAGCTTTAATACTCTCCCTTTGCATTATCCCATCTGCCTATGCCGATTTAGTCAAGCCTGCCTTAATTGAAATTATTGTTGATAAGCAGGGGGATGTTGAGATAGAAATACGTGCAAGCATTGAGGCATTACTCACAGGGATTAATGGTCGTTATAAAAATACTAAAGATGCACCGAATGCGGATGAATATGATCGTCTCAGAAAAATGAGTAGCGAGCAGTTGCAACCTGAATTTAATGCCTTTAAAGAAAAATTTCTTAGTAAAATTTTTCTACAAGATGATAAAAATAGAAAAATTACTTTAAACATCAAAGAGGTAAATATACCCGAACGAGGCTACACAAAAGTACCCCGCATCAGCCTGATTAAATTGACAGGAAAAGTAGACCTTAGCGCACAATCAGTACAATGGTATTACCCCATGTCGTTTGGCGACTATGCCGTGCGTTTAAAACAAGTCAATCAGGCAAAGCAACAGTTTCACTGGTCAGAATGGCAATGGTTGCGTAAGGATATTATTAGCGAGCCACTTTCCTTAACTGAAATTATCGCTCAAAAACCACTATATGAAACCATTGGCAATTATATTGAGCTGGGCTACAAACATATCCTGCCTAAAGGAATGGATCATATTTTATTTATCTTTGGTCTTTTTCTGTTTTCGAGCAAGTTCAGACCATTATTGTGGCAAATTACCATGTTTACCATTGCCCATACCATCACACTAGGGCTGGCAATGAACGGGCTGTTTGATCTACCCGAACGAATTGTACAACCTTTGATTGCCTTATCGATTGTCTATGTAGGGGTCGAAAATATTGTTAATAAAGGACTGAAAAAAAGTCGTTTGGTCTTGGTCTTTGCCTTTGGATTATTACATGGTTTAGGCTTTGCTAGTATGTTGGCAGACTTTGGTATGCCTGATAATGCTTTTGTTACTGCGCTAATTAGTTTCAATATAGGTGTAGAACTAGGGCAATTAAGTATCTTATTAGTTGCTTTTTTATTCATAGGGCTTGTTTTTTCTAAACGTGAGTGGTACAAGCCATTGGTGATTAATCCTGCCTCGTTATTGATCGCTATGATTGCTTTTTATTGGTTTATAGATCGTTTGGAGTATTAATGGCTGAGTAGTTATAAATTTATTCCCTATGATTACAATCAAACGTCTATTAAACCAAAGTTATTGATATCTAACCACTGTTGTATAAACGCAACGACTTCCGTGGGGTTATTAATATCCAATCGAGGTATATCCCTACTTTCTTTATTAGTTCCACTTTCTTTTTTTGTATTTTCAGCTAATGCAATAATGAATTTATCTTTGGGGTAAAGATAAGGCTTTTGTAAGCTTTGTCGGTGTAGTTCAATTTTAGGAATAGCGGCGTGTTTAAAACCTTCGACTAAAACTAAATCTAC
>JALVDG010000459.1 GCA_027009095.1 Thiotrichaceae bacterium | reverse complement strand
GCTGTACCGAGTAGTACCATTAAGAGAAATAAGCGTCCGCGACTATAATCCGCGATGCGATAAGCTAATGATTGAAAGCCTCCTGTCGGGATCATAATTGCCACAATCGTCATCATACCACCGAGCAAAAAAACTACATTCCAGTCGATTGCTTCTACGGCTTGAGTGGGGTTATAAAAACCAAAGTATTGATCAGCAAGGATCATAATCCCCGCTCCTGCCATCCCGAATTTAGTACGATGAAAGCCATGTACTCCTTCGGTAAAAATACCGAAAAAAGTAACGATTAAGATAATGGCAGAAACAGCCATGGGGGTATTCCATGTCAATGTTTCTGTTAATGCGTGTGTTTCCACTGTAATACTCCCTTAATTTTTTAAAACAGCAAGGAGTTTAGTCCTAATCCACCCAAAAAGTAGGGGAAAATAAAACCAGAATTATTCAAGAAGAATGTTTATGATCTATAGGGGCTTGATATCTAATAAATCTTATTCTCTCCCTCTGGTCTTGTTCTATACCATTTCATTAGCCACATATATTGTGCTGGCTGTTGTTGTATGAGTGTTTCTAATTGCTGGTTGAGGGTGGTGGCGTTTGTTTTGGTATTTTTGCTCGGATAATTTTTTATTGGTGGTGCAATAATAACTTTATATTTTTTGCTATGTTGATCGTAGTAGGTGAAGCAGGGGAGTGCAATAGCTTTGCCTAGTTTTGCGATGCGTGCGGGGGTGGTGAGTGTGGCTTTTTGTTTCCCAAAGAAGGGGGCGAATACGGCATTTTTTTTTCCAAGGTCTTCATCGGGTAAAAATATAAGAAGTTGATTAGGAATAAGTTCGCGTATTAGGCGGCGTAATCCTTGCTCGCGGGAGACGACAAATTTTACGTAACGGCAGCGACCTTTGGCGATTATCCAATCCATTAGTGGGTTTTTGGCGCTTTTATAAGAGCCGTAGCAGTTGTATTTTAAGCCTAGTGCAATGGGGGCGAATTCTAACATAACGCTATGTGCAAGGAGTATCATCACGCTTTGTTGGTTTTTTATAGCCTTGTCAATATGTTCTGTGCCTTTGATTTCTACTAGCTTTGATAAGCGTCGTTTGGAGGCAAATAGTAGTAGGCTGTAGTCAACTAGGGCGCAACCGTACCATTGCAAGTGTTGTTTGGCTAAGTTTTGTTGTGCTATACCATTGAGCTTTGGGAAAGCTATTTTAATGTTGGTTAAAACAATATGTCGTCGTTTTTGATTTTTTGTATAAATGAGTTTGCCAATACTTCGACCTAAAAAATGGCGTACACTTTGTGGCATGAGTGATAATGTAAACATGCCCCCCAGCCCTAGCCATGTGAGCCAGAAGCGGGGGTGAAGTAATTGGCTAGAAAGTGCAGAACCACAGTGGTGAGATTCTGTTTTTTGACTCAAATCTCGCCTCGATAATCAAACCTGATTTGCATGTTTTGTAGCTGTGTTTCAAACCATTCGCCTGCTTTTTCTACTTCTTTTGGCTGTCCTTTTAGTCCAAAGTCAATCATCCATCCTTTCTTTTTGGAGCGGGGTAGACTGGAAAGTGCCACATCTGGGAAGCTATCTAGCAAGTTTTTCATAGTCACCATTAATTCGCTTTCACCAACTTGGTGTAAGTTCCAACGTACATCTATATCAGGATGATTACTAAATAGATGGGAATATTTTGTATCAAGTACCCATTCAATCATCGGTGTTGCCATACTGGGAAAACCAGGTACAAAATAGTGATGATCAATACTAAAACCAGGTACTTGATTAATTGGATTAGGAATAATTTCTGCCTTTTCTGGAAGTTCACTCATTAAAATACGGTGAGGATAAGCTTTTTCACCATACTTTTTTTCGAGGAGTGCTTGTGCCTCTGGATGGCGCACGAGTTTTTGATTGCTTGCGATAGCGGCGCACTGACGGGTTAAGTCATCAGGTGTTGCGCCAATGCCACCACAACTAAATACTAGGTCATTACTTGCCATTGTGTTTTTAAAGAGAGCAACTAGTTCATCTTCGTTGTCACCTAATAAATGCATCCAATTTAGTTTCATGCCGCGTTTGCTTAGCATCTTTATTACGTTTTGTAGATGCTTGTCTTGTCGAGATGCATTTAGCAACTCATCACCAATAATAATTAAACCAACTTTTTGTGTGTTGTTACTTTTGTTTTCTAATTTCTTCATATTTCTGCCCCTAGGTTTATTGCCCGTTGTTGTGTTGCTTTGTTGCCCTTCTCTATGGTCGATCTATTCCAGTCTAAAGCGGTTTCTATCCAGCCTTGTGTATGTTGCTGAATAATATCGCTTAGCGTATGTATATGATCGGTGTGATAGTTTAATGCAGGGATATAACGATATGTTTCGCCTCCAGCCTGCATAAAGGTTTTTCCATTTTGTATCTTTATTTCTTCTAAGGTTTCCAAGCAATCTGCTGGGAAGCCTGGACAAATCACATCTATTTGTTTAATACCTCTGCTAGGTAGTTCTTCAAGTGATTTGTCGGTATAAGGTTTTAACCATTCTGCTTTACCGAAACGCGATTGAAATGTAACAAGAAACTCATCTTCTTTTAGTTCTAGTTTCTGTGCCAATAGTCGAGCCGTTTTTTGGCAGTGGCAGTAATAAGGATCGCCTAATTCAAGATTACGTTTAGGTAATCCATGAAAGGACATTAATAGTAATTGTCCTCTAGGGTGTTTTGCCCAATGTGTTTTTACACTACGGGCTAATGCCTTGATATACGCTTCGTTGTCATGGTAATGATTAACAAAACGCATTTCAGGTAGGTAACGCCACCGACTTAATACTCGATTTACTTCATCATAAGTGGTTGCTGTCGTGGTTGCCGAGTATTGAGGGTAAAGTGGTAATACTAAAATTCGTCTTGCACCCTGGCGTCTGAGCTTTTCTAATGCCGACTTAATATTTGGCTCGCCATAACGCATTGCTAGCTCAACAATGACTTTGCCTTTAAAGCGTGAGTTCATTTCTTGTTGCAGTATAGCCTGTTGCTTTTCACTATAATAAAGCAAAGGAGAGCCTTCCTCCCGCCAGACCGTTTTATAAAGCTTGGCACTTTCCGCTGGGCGACGTGTTAATACAAAGGCGTAAAGGATAGGCAACCAAATAAGACGAGGAATTTCTACCACACGAGGATCAGATAAAAACTGTTTTAAGTAATGTCGTACAGCAGCAGTGCTAGGATCTTTTGGTGTGCCTAAATTAACCAGTAAAATACCAGTTGCTTCTTCCTTGCCATGGAAAAAGTTATCGTCCCCGTTATAACGGCTCATTTTCACCTCGTCTATTTTTATAGACCTATTGTTTATTTAGTTAATAAAAAATAATGATGTTTTTATTAAACTGAGCTATTACTATCATAATTTTAGATAAAGTTGTAGCTTTTATGCAATAAGGATTATACTCCTCTATCACACAAAGGTGCCTCTACTTATTCATAAATTTGATAATTTAAGGTCAAAACTTCTAAAAATTTTGATTTTCAATATCTCCTAAAACAGAATTAAAGTGGGGTAGTTATAAATTCTATCGAAAAGCTGATTTTATTTCTCTAACTATTTTTGGTGAAATTCATAAAATCAGTCACTTAATCAACCAAAATAATGGTATAAAAATGGCAAGAGTAACTGTAGAAGATTGTCTTCAACACGTAGCAACAAATTATGATCTCGTTTTACAAGCAGCTAAGCGTGCGCGTTCCCTTGAGCAAGGAGCAGAGGCGTTAGTAGAAGAAAACGGTGATAAACCGACTGTTATCGCTTTGCGTGAGTTAGCTGAAAATATTACACCTGAATCTGTTGCTGCACAGAAAGAGGCTGATGCTTTAAACGAAGAGGTAACGACGAGTAATAGCAGTGAGGAGGCTGTCTAAAGTATATATCATATGACTAAATCTTATACTCCTTATTTCTGTGATAAAACAGACACTTCCCAAGCTGAAACAGGTCTTGGCGATGAGTTTCATATTGCAGATTTATGTAAGATTGTCGAAACGTATATGTCACCTGAAGATACGCATCGTGTTTACGATGCGTTTTTGTTTGCGGCAGAAGCACATGATGGTGTCACTCGAAAATCGGGTGAGGCTTATATATTTCATCCACTGACTGTGGCTCGTATACTGGCAGAAATGCATATGGATGCAGATACTGTCTGTGCCGCTTTATTGCATGATGTCATCGAAGATACTAAGCATACTAAAAAAGAGATTATCCAGCGTTTTGGTAAAGTTACGGCAGATTTAGTAGATGGTGTGACAAAGCTCGCAGGGGGTGAGTTTACTGATAGAGAAAGTGCCGCGGCGGCTAGTTTTCATAAAATGATGACGGCAATGATTCAAGACTTTCGTGTGGTATTGATTAAACTTGCTGACCGTCAACATAATATTAAAACATTGGGGGCTATGCCACGACATAAACAACGTCGTATTTCCCAAGAAACGCTCAATATACATGCTCCGTTAGCACGTCGGATGGGTATGAACGCAATGCGTACTGACTTACAGTTGACTGCATTTCAGCATCTGCATCCTTGGCGTTTCAAAACGCTTCGTAATATGATGGATGCTTACAATAAAAAACATTATAAAGCACATCAAAAAATTAAAGATGATATACAGACCGCCTTGTCAGAAAATGGTCTTCAGGCAGAACTTCCCATTTGGGAGAAAAATCTTTACCGCCTTTATCAGCGAGTTAAAAATCGTAAAGGTAAAAAATATATAACGCGACAAAATGAGTCACTTGATATTCGTATATTGGTTAATTCTAAAATGGACTGCTATCGTGCTTTAGGGGTAATTCATAGCTTATATCGTCCTAAAATAGGAACATTTAGAGACTTTATTGCCACCCCTAAGGTATATGGATTTCAAGCAATAGAGACAAGCCTGACAACACCAGATCATCAGCTAATTCGGGTGATTATACAAAGCCAACAAATGTTTTATGTAGCCCAATACGGTATTACGGCACATTGGCGTTTTCCTGAAATGCAAGAAAGTGTGCAAGATTTACAGAATCACCTCGACCTTTGGTTGATGCAAGTTGAAGATATTCAAAAAACACAAAGTACAGCCGCCGAATTTTTAGAAGATATAAAAGCCGATCTATTTCTTAATGAGATTTATATCTCTACCCCTAAAGGCGACACCAAAATATTACCCAGTGGCGCAACGCCGATTGATTTTGCTTATGCAATTCACTCTGAGGTAGGGCATCATTGCGTTGGTGCTTATGTGGATGATCAGCGTGTATCTTTGAATTCACGGCTTTTTAATGGTGCAACGGTAAAAATTATTACCGATAAAACAGCGCGTCCTCAACCTGCATGGTTAAATGCGGTGGTATCTGGTAAGGCTCGTTCTGCTATTCGATATTATCTGAGAAAAACACGCACAGAAAATTTCAAAGAGATGGGGCAGCAGCTTTTAAATGAAACACTACGTCATTATCACAAACTTAGTATTGATGATATTTCTGAAAAGCAATGGCAAGACACGCTTGATGTACTTTCCCTAAACGATAAAGAGTCACTCTTTGGTGAGATCGCAAAAGGAAATCAAAGTGCTAAATTAATCGCTTGTCGTTTAACAGGCATGAAAATAGGGCGACTGGATAAAAATGAGGCTAGCGATAAGCCATTACTTATAAAGAGTACCGAAGGCTTGGCAGTTAAATTACAAAGTTGTTGTCATCCTATTCCTGGGGATACTTTGGTGGCGTTATTAAATGAAGATGTTGGTTTAGCAGTGCATCGAGTAGCCTGTCCTTCTTTGGCGCAGTTTAATGGAAATACCTTCAGTCTTGCATGGGCAGAAGAAACAGATCAAGAGTTTTTAGCTCCTTTGAAAATATCTGCTAATAATCAGTATGGTGTTTTATTTAGAATTACCAGTTTGTTAAATAGAATGAAAGTAAATGTAGAAGACTTAACCATTACAGGTGATAGTACTATCAAAGAGATGTACTTTTTATTACAGGTTAAAAATACTCAGCGTTTACAAGAAATAATTAGAAATTTAAACGATGTTAGCGATATTATCCGTGTGGATCGTGCTTTTTAGCTAACTACTCGAATAAAATAGAGCGTAATTTGAGCAGTTACTGATTATATTGAATAGCTACCTTTTTAGCATCAAAATATTAATTTTCCTTTTTTAAGAGTTCCCCTTTTTATGAGCAGAGAAATTATTTCAACTAATAAAGCCCCGCAAGCCATTGGCACTTATTCGCAAGCCGTTAAAGTAGGTGATGTGGTTTATCTTTCAGGGCAAATTCCACTGGTGGCT
>JALVDG010000458.1 GCA_027009095.1 Thiotrichaceae bacterium | reverse complement strand
TGATAACTAAAAAGCTGAAGCTTTCACTCCTTTTATGATGTTGTAGCAGTGTTATTTCGAGTGCACTCCTAACTTAACTCGCACATTATCAATCAACCTTGCTTTTCCTAGCCATACAGACCCTAATATAACCATATCGGTATCTTCCGCTGATACGGGCATTAAGTCTGATTCTTTGCGAATCTCGATATAGTCAGCTTTAAAGCCTGCCTTATTTAATTTTTTTATTGATAATTGTTGTAGCTCCATAAAATCCTTACATCCTTCTTTTAATTTTTTATGCAAAGACTGTAGCTCTTTATAGAATTTAGCTGCTATTAAGCGTTCTTGACTCGTCAAATATCCATTTCTTGAACTCATTGCTAAACCATCAGGTTCTCTAATGGTTGGCAAACCGATAATTTCAACAGGCATATCAAGATCAGCGACCATTTTCTTTATGATCATTAATTGCTGAAAGTCTTTTTCTCCAAAGACCGCAATATCGGGCATAACAATATTAAACAGCTTGCTGACAACGGTGGAGACTCCTGAAAAGTGCCCAGGGCGGTATTCTCCTTCAAGCAATTCACTTATCTTAGGAACTTCAACCCTTGTTATATGACTGCCATTTGGATAAAGCTCGTCTACCGAAGGAGTAAAAACTAGATCACAACCACTCGCTAAAAGCTTGTCCTTATCATCGGATAATGTGCGAGGGTATGCTTGTAAATCTTTTTCTTGATCAAACTGAATAGGATTGACAAAAATAGAGACTATAGCTTTATCGGCTAGCTCTTTTGCTTTTTCAAGCAACGCTAAATGCCCAGCATGCAAATTACCCATTGTAGGTACAAAGGCGATTTTATTGCCCTGCTGCTTCCATTTGTTTATTTGTTTCCTCACATGAGATATTTTAGAAAAATGCAACATTACACAAAACTCTGCGCTTCAGAAGGAAAGGCTTTCGATTTAACGGCTTCTACATAGGCTTTCACTGCGCCCGAAATACCTTCTGTCTGACCTGTTAAAAAATCTTGCGAAAAGCTGGGGGCTTTTTTTGAGATGCCCAGCATATCTTGCAATACCAAAACCTGACCATCACAGACATTTCCTGCACCTATTCCTATAACGGGAACATCTAAGGCTTTTGTTATTTTTTCTGCCAACGCGACTGGTACACACTCCAGCAACACCATATCCGCACCTGCATCCTGCAAGACTAAGGCATCATCAAGCATTTTTTCTGCTACTTTTGGATCTCTCCCTTGTACGAAATACCCCCCTAGTTTATGTACAGACTGTGGTTGTAAGCCTAAATGAGCGCAAACGGGGACTCCGTGACGTGATAACTCAGTTACATTTTCGATTTGTGGCTCACCACCTTCTAGTTTTACCATCTGTGCACCACCTTCTTGCATTAAGCGTGCTGCATTTTTAATGGCATCTACTTTTGAGGTATAACTCATAAAGGGTAAGTCACCCAAAATAAGAGAGTGACGACAAACAGGTGATACTGTTTTTGTATGATAAACCATATCATCCATCGTGACCGAAACAGTTGACTCATGCCCTTGAATCACCATTCCTAACGAATCACCAACTAAAATCACATCTACTTTTTGCTGATCTAACATCTGTGCAAAGCTAGCATCGTAAGCTGTTAGCATGGTTATTTTATCGCCTTCTTGCTTCATGTTACGAAGCTTTCGAACCGTTATTTTTGACACCCTACTCACCTCTCTATTAATTTTAAATCATCTACTGGCAGCTTAGATAAACATTCCTTTAATAGGACACCATTTGGAAAGACTATATCAGGCTCTAATTCTTGCAACGGGTATAAAACAAAAGAACGCTCACATAGATAAGGGTGTGGAACGATTAAGCTTTCTGTTTCAATAATAGCATCGCCATATAATAATAAATCAAGATCTAAGGTACGTGCGCCCCAATGTGTTCCATCTCGTTTTCTATCATTATCTTGTTCAATTTTTTGCAACAAGGACAGTAAAGCATAAGGCGTTAACTTAGTTTCAAAACGAGCCACTGCGTTTATATAATCAGGTTGATCTTGGGGACCATGAGGCTTACTACGATAAAAATTAGAAACGATGATTTTTTTTATTGATTGATTCGAGTGTAACGCACTGATTGCGCTATCTAAATAAGCAATCGAATCACCTAAATTACTTCCTAGCCCGATATAACAAATAGACATTATTTGGTTTATTTACGTCTTCTGCGTCGCCCAGAGCGATTTCTACGTGGAGAACCCTGTTCTTTATTGCACATTGCTAACTTTTCTTCCTCGTTCACTTCTTGCAATAGCGTCCACCATTTACAGTCCTCTTCTAGTGGCTCTCCCGATCTGGCACGCAAACACATAAAGTCATACGCTGCACGAAAACGCTTATTGGTCAAAAATTTTAAAGAACGACGACAGGCTTTAAATTGAAAGCGTCCCTGCATCGCCCAAATTTCACGTGTTACATTACTAAAACGGCGAGGAATTGCGATTGTTTTCACTTGAAAACCAAGTGTATCTGATGCCGCTAAGTGTACAGATTGTAAATCAGGATTTCCTTCTTTACGGTAATATTTTGTCCCTTGTTGAACTTGATACCACAGCATGACAGCAAACAAAAAAGCTGGCGTAACGGGCTTTCCTGCACGAATCCGCTTATCAGTATTCGATAATGCAACTCGCACCAAGATGTCGAACTGCCCTGTTTCGTCATCAGCAAAACTTTGCTCCGCTAAAGGAAACAAACAAGCAAATAAATGATATTGACGAAGCAAGTCAAGCATTACTAACGCTTGACCACTATGAAATAGCTTTAGCGTCTCATCAAACAAACGAGCAGGTGCTATTTTTGATAATAACCCAGCTAACTCACTAATTGGTGCTTCTGTTGCAGGCTCCAAGGAAAAACCTAATTTCCCCATAAAACGAATACCACGCAACATCCTGACAGGGTCTTCTCGATAACGTATCTCAGGATCACCAATAAGGCGCAATTGCCTAGCCTTTATGTCTTTCATTCCATCAACAAAATCGAGAATATCACCTGTTTTTAAGTCATAAAATAAAGCATTGATAGTAAAGTCTCGCCTTACTGCATCTTCTGCAACCGTTCCATAAACATTGTCATGAATAATACGACCATCGGTGCTTACTTGTCCTTTATCACTTTTATCATGTGGCGCACGAAAGGTTGCCACCTCTAGGTATTCTCGACCAAAGTGAACGTGAGCAAGTCGAAATCGTCTGCCTATAATACGAGTGGAAGGTATAACTTGTTTGATTTGCTCAGGGTGAGCATTGGTTGCGATATCAAAATCTTTAGGCTGTTTATTCAAAAGTAAATCACGAACAGCACCGCCAACCAAATAGGCTTCATAGCCTGCTTTAGTCAGTGCATTTAAAATAGTTCGTGCTTTTTTACATATTTGTTTTTCACTAATCCCATGCTCAGAAGGTGGTATACGCACAACATCCTTCATTGAGCAGTCCTAAAGGATAAATTCCTTTTAAGTAACAAGCCCATTATTAAAAACATCCTATGTATAGACTAATCGGTTCTATTGAGTCGATTTCAAAAATAACAAATTACAATAAACTCAACACATTAAAATGAGGCATATTAACATGATGCGCTATTTCGTGGTAGTCGATATATAGCAAACAATCAAGCTTATAATTCTCTCAAATCAACTAAAATAATGACTTTGCCATGACGATGGCATCTTCACGACCATTTTCAGCAGGATAATAGTTTTTTCTACGACCTATTTCGTTATAACCACTCGATTCATATAAATAAATAGCAGCTGAGTTAGATAGCCTCACTTCCAAAAATAAAGTATCAGTACGATGTTGTTTTGCGATCCATTCGGCTTCATTTAGTAGTTTTCTTCCCCAGCCTTGTCCTTGCATTTTGGGGTGAACACATAGATTTAATATATGCCCTTCACCTGCTGCAAATGAACTAATTAAATAACCAGCAACAGTATCTTCATATTCAAACACCCAACAACTATAGCTCGGTTTATTTAAACTGTCTTCAAATAAAGTACGTGACCAAGGAAAAGGATAAGACATCAGCTCAACTAACATCACATCGTCTAAGTCTGACAAGGTCATTTTACGAAAATATTCTAAGCCCTTTCTCATTCTTTATGATTGACTTGTTTTAGCAAGTAAAGCACGCGCTAATTTTAAATCTTCCCATGATTTATATTTATCTCGCGGTTGACGTAGTAAGTAGGCAGGATGGTAGGTCACCACAACAGGAATATCAAAACCTGATATTTGATGCTGTTTTCCCCGCAGTCGAGCTAATGGCTCTTTGGTCTCTAACAGGTGTTGGGCTGCTATGCGTCCCACAATTAAAATTAAAGAAGGATTTACCAATTCTATCTGTCGCTTTAGATAAGCAAAGCAAGCGGCAGATTCTTCTTTTTTTGGATCACGATTATTAGGGGGGCGACATTTTATACTATTGCTCAGATAAACCGTTGAGCGATCTAAACCAACTGCTGTTAGCATATTATTTAATAGCTTACCTGCTCGCCCCATAAAAGCACGCCCTTGCAGGTCATCGTCTTCTTTCGGGGCATCACCAATAATCATCCATGTTGCATTTATTACCCCTTCGCCAAAAACCGTTTGTGTTCTTACGCCATGCAAATCGCATTGTTGACAAGCAATAACGGCTGATTGTAGTTGCTGTAAATCAAATGATGAGCAATCGTTATACTGTTTTGAAACGGGCTTTACGCTGGAAGGTATTGATGATTGCTGAGCGATTGACTCAGGTGTTGCCTGTTGCAACTCATCACGAAGACTTTCATTTGAGAAGGAGCTAGGCTTTTGAGAAGAATTATTTTCTGGAAAATGATATGAGTTTGAATCTAAAGATGTCTGCGGTAACTTAAATTTAGATACTTGCCTTAGATTTTGCTGATTAGTACCAGACTCAAAAATACTAACATCAACAGCATCACGAGAAACCCATACAGGGATTCCCATGGCTTTCAAGTATGAAAGTTGCTGTTGTGTTACTGCCACTATTATTTCCTAAAACCTTTTTCAGACGGCATTATATTGAGGGTGCTCTCTATCCAACTGCATGGAAAGTTTATTTAAAGCATCTAGATAAGCCTTTGCAGATGCGATCACAATATCGGTATCTGCACCTGTACCATAAACTAAACGCCCGTCTTTTTCCAAACGAACATTTACCTCACCTTGAGAGTCGGTACCACTGGTTACATTGTTTACTGAATACAACTCTAAAACACCGTAGTCCTCAACAATATTTTTAATTGCAGAATAGACCGCATCGACAGAACCACTCCCATCAGCCTCACCTGTTACCTCTTTTCCATCAACAGAAATAACGACTTTTGCATGCGGTGTTTCGCCTGTTTCAGAACAAACCCAAGAAGAAATTAGCTCATATTTTACATTCGCCGAAATTGCTGACAAAGACTCATTGGCAATGACCATTAAATCTTCATCATAAATCTCATGTTTAAGATCAGCCACCGCTTTATAACGATCAAAAATAGTATTTAAGGCACTTTCTGTTTTAATTTCCACCCCTAACTCAATCAATCGGGATTTAACCGCAGCTCTGCCTGAATGTTTGCCTAATATAAGCTGTTTATTATCCGACCACCCTACATCTTCCGCACGCATAATTTCATAGGTTTCACGTGACTTTAAAATACCATCCTGATGGATTCCTGACTCGTGTGAGAAAGCATTTTTACCCACAACAGCCTTATTCGGTTGCACTGGAAAGCCTGTTACTAAAGAAACTAAGTTTGAGGCTGGAACAATAATTTTGGTATCGATATTGGTATCGCAAGGGAAAACGTCCTGACGTGTACGCACCGCCATGACTACCTCTTCTAAAGAAGCGTTACCTGCACGCTCACCCAAACCATTAATAGTACATTCTACCTGACGCGCACCATTAAGCACTGCCGCTAGAGAATTACCCACAGCCAAGCCTAAATCATTATGACAATGAACTGAGAATATTGCCTTATCAGCATTAGGCACTCGCTCTATAATCTGACGCACTGTTTCACCAAATTGATGCGGGATATTATAGCCAACGGTATCAGGAATGTTGATCGTTGAAGCACCTGCATCAATAGCTGCCTCCACAACACGACAAAGAAAATCTAACTCAGAACGCCCAGCATCTTCTGCTGAAAACTCCACATCATCGGTATATTGTCGCGCCCGTTTTACCGCATGTACTGCCTGCTCAAGCACTTGTTCTGGTTCCATACGTAACTTATCTTTCATATGGATCGGAGAGGTTGCGATAAAAGTATGAATACGACCAGAC
>JALVDG010000457.1 GCA_027009095.1 Thiotrichaceae bacterium | reverse complement strand
AACCATTGATTTTTTCTTTTTAGAAAGTGAAAAAATGAAATTTAGCTATAAAAATAATCATTTCTGATTTTGTAAAACACTATAAGCTATTGTTTTATAAGGCTACCTGCAAGTTATGAGAAGCTACATCTCAAGCTTAATTATCTCATTTATTTTTTTGTGTTGAGAGCTGAAGTGTTTCTACTTAAACTGAGGCTAAGCGGGAATGTTATGAAATATCAAGGAAATTATTATGTCGAGTAAACTCATTGTAGCGTTAGATTTTCCGTCATCAAATGAAGCATTAGCTTTTGTGAGCAAGCTTTCTCCTGTTGATTGTAAATTAAAAGTTGGTTTTGAGTTATTTGTAAGTGCTGGACCAGAAATAGTTAGGCGGCTAACGGACAAAGGCTTTGATATATTTTTAGACTTAAAATTTCATGATATTCCAAATACCGTTGCATCAGTCTGTAAGGCTGCGGCTCAATTAGATGTTTGGATGATGAATGTGCATGCATCAGGTGGGAGCGAAATGCTGCGAGCAGCACGAGAGGCTTTATTAAACTTTGATTCTTCGCCTAAATTAATTGCAGTATCAGTGTTGACATCGATGAGTGATCAGCAGCTACAGGAGATAGGGGTGGATGTTTTAGCAAAGGAGCAAGTTAAACACCTTGCTGGTTTGGCAAAAAATGCAGGTCTGGATGGAATGGTTTGTTCTGCCCAAGAGGCTAGTTTATTGCGAGAGGCGTTTGGTGATGATTTTTTATTAGTAACACCAGGTATCCGCCCTCAAGGTGCTGATATTGGTGATCAATCTCGTGTGATGACTCCAGCAGATGCCATGAGAGTAGGGGTGGATTATATTGTTGTTGGTAGACCGATTACTCAGTCTCCCGATCCTTTAGCGGTTATAGAAGGCATAAATAAAGAGATGGCAGAATCATTAGTGGAGTGAGTGCTTGCTACTCTCACAAAAAAAGTGCAATAGCATGAATGAGTGTTTTCTGGCTCGCCCCATGGAACAATCTAAATAACTAGTTGGAGTACTTATACAATAGTTTAGGCAAAGTAATTGTTTAGGTAGGGTAGCCCTATCGCTGCTAAACCTAATACAGCTGTATAGCCAATGATATCTGTAATGGTTGTTAAAATAACACCTCCTGCTAGTGCAGGGTCTATATTAAATTTGCGTAATAACAGAGGAAGTGCCACTCCAGCTAAGGGAGCTACCAGTAAATTAATTAGCATGGCAGCTGCAATAACAAGACCGATACTGATATTATCGAAAGCCAATGTTGATATTAAAAAAACGATACAAGCCCATAATATACCATTAATTAATCCAAGTATTATTTCTTTATTTAACAAAGATATAGTGTTGCTTTTTACAAGCTGTCCTACGGCTATGCCTCTAATTGCCAAGGTTAATGTTTGGCTGCCTGCAATACCTCCCATGCTAGGCACGATTCCCATTAAAACAGCTAAGGCCACGGCTGATTCAATCGTTTCTGTAAATTGACTAACAACCCATGCTGCGAGAAATGCTGTTGCTAGGTTTGTGCCTAGCCATAAGGCGCGACGTTTAACACTAGGAAGTACAGGCGCAAAGAGATCATCCTCTTCATTTAATCCTGCCATACTCATAACGGAGTGTTCAGCTTCGTCTCGTATAACATCAACGACATCATCGATGGTTATTCGACCAAGAAATTTTTTATTGCTGTCAATGACGGGGGCGGATATTAAATCCCTGTCTTCAAAAAGAGCAGCAACATCGTGACTAGAGCTACTCGCTAAAATAGCTTTGTGATTGGAGTTCATTCTTTCAGCAACAGAGTCTTCTGGTTGGCTGGTAAGCAATTTTGATAATGTAAGTACTCCCAAGTAGTGATCATATTTATCAACTACAATCAAACTATCTGTGTGGGATGGTAGTTTTTCTAGCATGCGTAAATAACGTAATACAACTTCAATACTAACATCGGCACGGATGGTAATGGCTTGAGTATCCATCATTCCACCCGCAGTATCTTCGTCATAGCCAAGTACTGCTTCAACGCGTTCTCTGGCTTGTCGCCCCATACCTTTTAAGGTTTCACTAATGACGGTATCAGGTAGGCTTTGTAAAAAATCAGCCATGTCATCAGCATCGAGATTTTTAACGGCATCAATCACTTCGCCAGTGTCCATCTCTTCAACAAGGCTTGTACGAACATCTTCTCCCAATTCAACAAGAACAGGACCTTCGTTTTCTTTATTGATTAACTCCCAAACTATTTTTCGTTGTTGGGGCGGAGATGATTCGAGAAGGTGAGCTATTTCTGCAGGGTGTAAAGCATTTAGCATGCGTTGCACACGTATTAATGAGCCGCTTTCTATAGCATTTGTTACTGTCGCTATTAATTCAGCTTTATTTTTATTAATTGTGATATTCATAGGCTGATTATTAGGCAGAAGTTATATTTAGAGTGTAAATAAGTCGAGATGAGTATGTGATAGAGTCTATCTTTGATAAGGAAGCGGTAGATTTTCCTTAATATTTTTAGTTTATCAAGTAGTAATGTGTCTAATTAGATATTTTATGCTATTTGATGTGTTAGGTTGTTACAGTTCTCTATGAGTGACAATGATAGCACTCATTGACTGTTGTTGAAAATGTTCTGCGAGTTTTTCAATAAGGTAAACAGATCGATGATGTCCACCTGTGCAACCAATAGAAACGGTTAAATAAGCGCGTTGATTTTCAATAAAATATGGAATCCATTTTTTTAAAAAATTAATCAGATTATTTTTCATTTCTTGGACTAATTCTTGCTTATCTAACCATGCTTTTACGATATCTTCTTTACCAGTATGTTGGCGTAAGCTAGGTTCCCAGTAGGGATTTGGTAGACAGCGTACATCAAATAAAAAGTCTGAGTCGCTTGGTGTACCATACTTAAATCCAAATGATTGGAAGTTAAGTGATAGCTGGAAGTCACTCATTATGCATAGGCGAGTTTTTATGTGGGAGGCAAGTTCGTAAATATCCATGACACTTGTATCGATTTGTAAGTCTGACTTTTCTCGTATTGGTTGTAGTAGCTTATCTTCTTGGGTGATGGCTTGCTGTAGTGTTTGTTTAGGGGTTGATAAAGGGTGGCGACGACGCGTTTCATCGTATCGTTTTAAAAGAATATTTTTATTAGCATGGAGGTAGAGGGTATCTATCTTATATTTTTCTTTTAATTTTTGAAGAAAGGTGGGGAAATTATTAATACATTTTGTGCCACATCTTACATCAATACCAATGGCTATTTTATCTTGTTTTAATATACGTTCGGTTTTAAGTAATGAGTCTAATAACTCAATAGGAAGATTATCGACACAATAATATCCTTGATCCTCTAGTGTATGTAATGCTTGTGATTTTCCTGCACCAGATAGTCCTGTAACAATAACGATATGCATTTTTGTTTCCTGTTATTTTAAGGATATTCAAAAAATATATTATTTATAAGTGAGGGATGCACGAATAAAAAGGTTACATATAGTATAGGATTATTATATTTTTTTTGGGGCGGTAAAGTAGTAGCGATAGAAAGAGACTGACAAGCAGTCTAATATTATTGCTAACCTTTATGTATTAGATAAGTACTCAAGTAAAATTAATTTAACAAAATTCAGTCGCCTGTTTTTGATATTCAAGGCATTGCGACGGGAGCATAGTGGGCTGGGTTATGTGAGCAAAGCAATAACGACAGAAAATAGGGGGCAAATGGTTAGATTAATTTTGCGCGGGTATTTAAGTGAGAAGACAAGAGAGGCAATATATCAGCCCAAAGTATGTTCAGATGCTTTGGGCTAATTCTTTGAATACAGTTTATTCTATAACAAGGTTGCGATGAGATCCTTCGCGGTTATGATGATCTTTAATTTTTTCTTTATGTTTGAGCAGTTGCCGATCTAATTTATCTGTCAATGCGTCTATTGATGCATACATATCGTTAGAGCTTGAGTTAGCAAAAATATGATTACCGCTAACATATAAGGAAGCTTCTGATTTATGTTCTAGTTTTTGCACTTCAAGTATGACGTCAATATTTAATACTTGGTCGAAGTGACGGCTAATTCGGTTAAATTTTTCATGTATATAATTATTAAGAGCCTCTGTAACTTCTATGTGTCGACCAGTAATATTTAATTGCATGGTTATCTCCTTATAGATTGATCATTAAATTTAGTTAATTTTAAGGATTTATTAAATATATAGCCTTCGATATTAACTAAAACTTACCGAGTAGCTCTTACTAAACGAGTACTTTCCTTTCGTGAGAAGAAGGAATGTTCATAGCTTCTCGGTATTTCGCAACAGTACGTCGTGCGACATTGATACCCTGTTTTTTTAATAGGATGGTCAATTTATTATCACTTAAAGGTTTCTTCGGATCCTCTGAAGTGATTAATTTTTTTATCGTTGCTTGTATAGCAGTTGCTGAGCAAGCACCACCTGTGCTTGTACTGATATGGCTTGAAAAAAAATATTTGAATTCATATACGCCACGAGGTGTATGCATGTATTTTTGAGTGGTGACACGTGAGATTGTCGATTCATGAAGTTCCAATTGCTCGGCAAGATCTCTTAAAATCATAGGTTTCATTGCTTCATCGCCATACTTTAAAAAAGCGGATTGTTTTTCTACAATGGCATTAGCAACTTTCAATATGGTGTTATTCCTATTATCAATACTTTTTATAAACCAACGAGCTTGCTGTATGTTATTTTTTAAATAGTCTTTTTCTGTTTTATCCGAAACAGTTGAGAGCATATTTGAGTAATAGTGATTAATTTGTAGTTCGGTTAGCGTCTCTTGGTTAAGCGAAACAAGCCATTGACCTTTTATTTTACGTACATAAACGTCTGGTGTTATATAGTCTGTGTTTGAATTAGCGTAAACATCACCAGGCCAAGGATTAAGAGATTGTATTAATATCATCAAGTTTTTAAATTGATTTGTATCTATTTTTAACACCCTCTTTATACTTTTATAGTCCCGTTTTTCTATTAAGTCCAGATGTTTTTTAAGTAAGTCATGTGCAGCATAAAATAGCGGGTCGTTGCTATGATAATGTTTTAATTGTAATAATAAGGCTTCTGATAAGCTTCTAGCACCGATACCAATAGGATCTAAATGCTGTATATATTTTAATATGGCATCAACTTCATCTTTTTCAATTAAAAGCTTTTCTTCTAAAGAAGAGAATATTTGTTCTGTTGATTCAGTTAGAAAGCCTCTTGAGTCAATATAAGAAATAATGGTTAGCGCAATTTCTTTGTCAATCATGCTAAGTTGACTAAGATCGATTTGTTCTTGTAAGTGGTCGCGAAGTGTTATTGGTGCTGAGTGTACAATATCAATAAGGTCGGAGGCACTGGTATCTGTGTTGCCAGTATTACTGCTTTTCCATGCAGGATCGTAAATTTCATCCCAGTCAGCATCAATATTTAACTCTTCAGGAATAACAGAAGACTCTTCTTGTGATAAGGAGCTTATTGTTTCAGTGTCATGCTCATTTCTATCATTTAAAGCATCTTCGACGCGTTCGAGTAGAGGATTTGTGTCTATATTTTCTTGGATTTCTTGTTGTAATTCGATAGAGGATAGTTGCAATAAACGAATGGCTTGTTGCAACTGTGGAGTCATTGAAAGACTCTGACCTATTTTTACACTAAGTCCTTGTTTTAGCATATTTTATAATTATACTTTGCTTTATTTTCGGAGTGGGTGAGGTGTTACTTAATATAGCTATAATAGCATGTGAGAGTGATGAATAAGTATAAAATAATGATTGATGGTATGATTTTTGCTTGAGTAAAAGATGGATTGATTAGGTGTAGCAAGTCAAAGTTGCTAGAGCACTAAAGTTTAAAGTCTTTACCTAAATAAATTTCTCGAACTTGCTTATTCTTTAAAATATCTGCAGGAGAACCTTCGGTTAAGATAGAGCCGTTGCCTAGTATATAGGCTCGATCACAAATACTCAGTGTTTCACGTACATTATGATCGGTAATTAAAACGCCGATACCTCGCTCCTTAAGGTGTGCCACAATTTTTTGAATTTCAATAACTGAGATAGGGTCTACACCTGCGAAAGGTTCGTCTAATAGTATAAAAGAAGGGTCGGTAGCTAGTGCTCTTGCAATTTCTACGCGCCGTCTTTCGCCTCCAGAGAGGCTAATACCAAGACTGTCACGAATATGGGTTATTTGAAATTCTTCCAATAAGCTTTCTAATTTTTTTCTACGCCCTTGGTGGTCTAAATCTTTGCGTGTTTCAAGAATGGCGTAGATATTATTGGCAACAGAAAGTTTGCGAAAAATACTGGCTTCTTGAGCAAGATAGCCGATGCCGT
>JALVDG010000456.1 GCA_027009095.1 Thiotrichaceae bacterium | reverse complement strand
AGAACAGTCAAAAAATTAAAACCCTGAATTTGCTAAGGAAAGTGATTATCCGTTATACATTCGCAAGGGAGTTGCTAAATTAAGCAATTATTGACACATTATTTCTATTCTAGGGGAGCAACCATGCCGGGACGATCGAAAAAAGGAATATTTTTACTACTTATTTTGGGGGCTGTTTTAATGAGCCTATTTAATTATGGGCTACAAGCAACAAATACAACCGAATTTTGTACCTCTTGTCACTCCATGCAAACAAACCTTAAAGAGCTAAAAACAACTGCACATTACTCTAGCGCATCGGGCGTACACGCAGGTTGTGCAGATTGCCATGTTCCAAAACCTTTTATTCCTAAAATGATCGCTAAGGTAATGGCTGCTAAAGATGTTTATCATGAAATTATTGGTACTATAGATACCCCTGAAAAGTATGAAAAACACCGTTGGGAAATGGCAAATAGAGTGTGGGATAAAATGAAAGCGACTGACTCTCGTGAATGTCGTAGCTGTCACTCTTTTGATCGCATGGATCTAAATGAGCAAAGCAAGAGTGCCAAAAAACGTCATGAGAGTGCAATGAAAAAAGGTGAAACATGTATTGACTGTCACAAAGGCATCGCTCACGAAGAGCCTGACGAGCCTGATAATGAGCCAGAAGAAACGACAGAAAAGGACGCTTAAATTCTAAAAAAGTAACGACTCAGCTTACATTCTATTTTACCCGATTTTCGGCGTTAGAAGTGCTCATTCATACACATAAACTCCGCCCTTTTGCCTTGGACTCGAAAAAAATAGAACCCAATCTAAGCAGTTATTAAATTATGTATGCTAAATAGTTACCTAAAAAATAACTAAACGTGCATGAAACAACGGCAATGACCATTGACGAGCTTATTTCATGCACGTTCTTAAATTATTCAGATTACTTTTTTAAAGCATCTCTAATTTCCGTAAGCAGCTCTTCTGTTGTTGGCCCTGCTGGTTCTTCCTTCTCCTCTTCTACTACTGCATTTTTTGCCTTATTCATCATTTTAATGATAATAAAAATAACGGCTGCCACAATAATAAAGTCAATAAATGTTTGAACAAAAGCACCATATTTAAGCACTACTTCTGGAGACTTTTGGATAACGACACCTAAGTCAGAAAAGTTTACCCCCCCTAGTAAAACACCTATTGGTGGCATAATGACATCATTTACTAATGATGAAACCATTTTACCCACCGCTCCACCGATAATAATACCAACAGCCATATCAATTAAGCTGCCTTTCATTGCAAATTCTTTAAATTCGGAAATCATTCCCATTTTTTATAATCCTTTATATTGTTTATTAACACAGCGCAAAAAGGTACATATTATAGACACCTTTATTACCATAAAATACTTTATTAACAATACCTTATATAAAACCAAACTGTAGAGTGGATAAGTGTAATGCATCCACCGCAAGCTGCTAATTTTGAAAAGATGCATTATCCGTTTATCCTCTACAAATTACGATTAGTGAAGGCATTAGTTAATCAGAAAACAGAGTGTAGGAAAGTCTATTGGAACCACCAATAGAACCTTTTTATACCTAAACCTACAACTCTCATGAGGGAGTGTACTGTCGAGATATTAGATGACATCATCTTATATTTATACAAGGTCTGGTTTCCGTGACGAATCGGTATTTTTTTTAAAAATTACACATAGATAGTTAATTAATAATCAACTAATACTTTATTTAACTTTATTCATTGGACAACCAGTAAAATCCCCACTATAAGGTATACGGTGAGAGTGGATGAGGTTTTGCAATGGATTCTGTAAAAAAACCTTACATCTTATTTTTGATGTATTTGCATCGATTTTTAGACAACATTAATAATAATCACTCTTAAAATACCTTTCAGAGTTCCCCCCCCCTAGCTCTGTCAACGGCTAAAACTGGATGCGATCAAATTATAGTTAATTGATGTACTCATCCATTGTGTCGATTTATTTTTTAGTACAAATTTAGAACAAGGATACAATTACCGATGATTTCAATAAAAAAATCATTTATACCTAATAGTATATTTCTATTTTTGCTTTTCTGTCTTTCTTCCCCTTTAATTGCAGCTCCTTTTTCCAACCTTTTATCTCCATTAGGCATCAATACAAATGAACCAATGGATCAAGACTCCAGTGTTCCATTTGTTGATTTATTTCGTCTTGCAATGCCCTTCCAAGAGGCGCGCCCTTGGCTAACTAAAGGTAATATCACCTATGATGAAAATGGTTGGCCAAGCAATCTAAATGGTGGGCAAGCAGGTACACGCTTTATTAACAACTTTCCACAACAAAGTATTCCTGTTGGCGCATATACTGTGCTTTATAAAGGTCAGGGAAAAATAAAATATGGCGGAAATGCACGTCTTATACGCCGCTATCCTGGTAAGGACATCATTGTTATTAGGGGAAATAAACAAGGAAAAATTACCGCAACGCTAACCATTGTCGAATCGAATGTAAATAATTATATTCGAGATATTCAAGTGATTATGCCCGGTGGTATTTGTAAAAATAATCCTTTCAGGCATGTTCGCCAGGCAAATAAATGTAGTAAAAACAATCCTTTCTTAGCCTATGTTGCACATGCTAAAGAGATTGTCTTTAACCCTGACTATCTACGGTTTATGAAAGATTTTAGAGTCATTCGTTTAATGAATATGTCAGGCATTACACGTAATAACCTGAGCCAGTGGGATAAACGACCTAAAATAGAACAAGCGACATGGGGTGGTAAAGAAGGCAAACGGGGCATTCCGCTTGAAATCATGGTAAAACTCGTCAATATAGTAAAGGCAGACCCTTGGTTTAACTTACCACACCGTGCTAACGATGAGTTTATTCGTCAATATGCTAGATATGTAAGCCAACATTTAGATCCAAAACTGAAAGCCTATATTGAATACACCAACGAAGCCTGGAATGGCATATTTTCCCAAAAACATTATATTGAACAATTAGGTGCTCGTTTAGGTTTAGATCAAAATCCTGCCAATGCAGGTTATAAATTCTACTCTAAACGAAGTGTCGAAATATTCAAAATATGGGAGCAAGAGTTTAACGGACACGATAGATTAGTCCGTGTTATGGGAGGTATGGCAACTAATGTACCTCTAACACATATGCTCTTAGGCTATGAAGATGCTTTCAAGCACGTCGATGCTTTAGCTATCGCCCCCTATTTTCATGCCACCCAAACAGCACAAAAGAAAATCGACAGTGTCGACAGTGTGTTTGAACTACTGCGCTCCCCTCACAATAAATATTCCATTCCAAATATACTTAAAATAGTTCGCCAACAAGCGAAAGCTGTTGCACGCTATGGCGTAGACCTAGTTGCTTATGAAGGTGGACAACACTTAGTCGCTTATAAAACTCATGGCATGAAAGAAGGACCTAACCAGTATTTAATTCAAGCAAATAAAGATAACCGTATGTCAAAGTTATACTACGACTTTTTAACGGGATGGAAAAAGTCAGGCGGTAAACTCTTTGTAGCCTTCTCTGCCCCTCGTGCTTATACTTGGATAGGTAGCTGGGGTATCAAGGAATATATTACTCAAGATGCAGCACTTGCACCTAAATATCGTGGATTAATGTATTTTCAAAAGAAAAATCGTTGTTGGTGGAATGGATGTACTCGTACTGGAGGTATCGTACGCATGTCTAAACCCAACTTTAATCCCGCATCCAGCGTAATGGCCAGACGCTTTAAACCACGCCTATCTGAAGAAAAAATAAAAACATCAAGCACCACGATGTTAGTTGCAAATGCTAATAGGCATCATCAACGAATCATGCGTATTCGTAAAATCAAACAAGAAAGAGAAGATTATGCTCTTGTTCAAAAAGCAGCATTAAAACTCTATGAAGAAGAACAGCGCGAAAGAGAAGAAGCAAAACGCTTAGAAGAAATAAGGCAAAGAAAGCTGGAGGAGGAAAACCCTATTTATGGTTGGTAACTAAAGACTACTAAATTAACAATAGTTCGTTAAAAAACACTCCCTATTCACGGAGTGTTTTTTTGTATCTTGTATACAAACACTTTAGATTGATTAAGTTCCTAACAACCTATTTTGGTTTTTTTATTATTAATTTTATCAAAACAGTGATCTCTTCCAGCACCACCTTTAAAGGTATCTCGTCCTTGACTTCCAAACATCCAGTCACGTCCTTGTCCACCTTCCATTAAGTCATTACCATAGCCACCATAGATACGATCAGCACCAGAACCACCATTAATACGATCATTACCTTGACCTCCATGAAGGTAATCAATTCCCTGCTGTCCTATAATAGTATCATTACCGCCACCACCATAAATTCGGTCGCTCCCTACGCCACCTTCAATATAGTCATTATCTGAACCGCCTTGGATAAGGTCGCTTCCTTGATTACCTAAGAGTACATCGTTGCCTTCACTACCATGCAAATAATCGTTACCTAACCCACCAAAAATTTTATCAGCGCCAGGGTTTCCGAGTAATTTATCATCACCAGTACCACCATAGATTAAATCATTTCCTGAGCCACCTAAAATAAAATCATTCCCTCTATCCCCATAAATTCTATCTGCTCCTGCGCCTCCACAAATAATATCATTCCCTCCTCGACCTTTAATTACATCATTACCTGCGCCTGCCCAAATAACATCATTATGAGGTGTTCCAGTGATATAATCACCAGAGCCTGACCCCCAGATAGTAATACGATGACCATTACAATAAGTAGGCGCACCAACTGGATGATAATTAGACTGATACGCGACACTAATTGGCAAAGCAGTTGCACTACCCACTGCGATTAATGATGCGACTATATGTCTTATTGTTTGTTTATTAATGAACATAATAAAACTCCTTTATTGATTGTATTATCTTAAATAGACTAAATACTGATATTGATCAATACTTTGCTAATATTTTAAGCTGTTGAAATTTCATACTTTATTAGATAATTAATCATTTAAGCGAAGGATATTAAACGTGCATAAACAACAAATAATTATTATATCCCTCACCGATAAAGGTCGTGATTTAGCCAACGGCTTAGCAAAAAAAATAGAGGCGCTCCATCATCACAAACCGCACCCTTTCGCCTCAACTGTCCAGCAATTTTTTAACGATAATCACCCTCTTATTTTTATCACTGCCACAGGTATCGTAGTACGCTCTTTAGCACCTGTCATTAATAGCAAATTAAGCGACCCGCCTGTTTTAGTGATGGATGAGCAAGGGGAATTTGTGATTCCTTTATTATCAGGTCATCAAGGTGGTGCAAATGAATGGGCAAGAAAAATCAGTCATTTAGTCGATGCTCAACTGGTGATTACAACGGCTGCTCCTTATCAAAAACCTGTCTATGTATTAGGAATGGGATGTGATAAGGGATGCCCTGAATCGTATTTGCAAAGCCTTATTGATGAGCATATATCACATGATCAGCTTGCGAACATTAGCGCACTGGCAAGTATTGATTTAAAACAAAATGAACCTGCTTTATTAAGCTTATCCAAGCGATTAAATTTACCCTTTATTTGCTATGCTTCTAACACCCTCAATACCGTCAGTGATCAACTCAGCTACAAGTCAGATATTGTCTATCGTGAAGTGGGTTGTTACGGCGTTGCAGAGGCAGCGGCTTTGATTCATGCCAGTCATTTAACCCATCAAACAGCGGAGCTAGCCATTATTAAACAGAAAAATAAACGTGCCACCCTTGCCCTCGCGCGTAGTTATCCCACATTCGCTTCTAAGGATTAAGATTATGCACTTACTCGCTGCTAAACCTGGTGGTTTTACTGATGATGAAGGCATTATTGATTTACAACAAAGCCCTGCCGATATTGTTATTTTATCGGCTCAAGATAGCTCCCTCAGCCTGCTTTCCCACGTCATTAGCGAGCTACCCGCAGATTACCCCTCCATTCGACTGGCTAATTTAGTGCATTTAAACAAACCTGCTGCCTTTGATTTATATGCCAACAGCGTACTGGAATCTGCCAAGCTGATTATTGTTTCCCTATTAGGTGGAAAATCTTACTGGCAGTATGGATTAGAACAATTAGAAAGCATTTGCCAGCAACAAAATATCCACCTAATCGTTGTTCCAGGCGATGA
This sequence comes from Thiotrichaceae bacterium, assembly GCA_027009095.1. Taxonomy (GTDB): domain Bacteria; phylum Pseudomonadota; class Gammaproteobacteria; order Thiotrichales; family Thiotrichaceae; genus JAGLBW01. The sequence continues at coordinate 225 of JALVDG010000456.1, read as the reverse complement.
TCAGATGGATAAAGAATTGCTCGCCATCAGTAATATCTCAACCGAAGATAGCCTGCGTTGTTGGCACTATTTACGCCAAGCAGGTAAACGCAATATCCGCAATTTATTTGCATGGCTGGCACATTGTTTTTTTCAGCACGATAATTTATGGGAAGAGCCACGTCAGTTGCCTAAAGAGTGGATTTATCATCCTTCTATCGAAGAAGCAAGTCTATCGGACTGGCA
>JALVDG010000455.1 GCA_027009095.1 Thiotrichaceae bacterium | reverse complement strand
ATGCTCTGAATTGCTGCTCTTTAGATCAAGGATGGCATTGCGCCATCTTCGAGGTAAACCATTACATCACCAGGAAAACTGTTTCAGCCTCGCTGATGCCCTACTAAACGCCTATAGGGCGCGAGTCAGTAAGTCTTCCATGTATCAGGTGTTAAGGTAGAGTTTTCATTAACGACTCAGTTTGTGCTCTATTTTTCCCGACCTCTGTGTTAAAAACTCTCATTTATAGGGATAAACTCCGTTCTTTTGCCCTGAACTTGAAAAAATAGAGCACAAACTGAGTCGTTACTAAAGGGGATAATTTATTATCCCCTTTTTTTATTATTTCTTCGGGAGTCTCGAAATTCGATTTCAAGCTACGATGGCTATCATTAAATCTAAAAATTAACCTACTCATGGCGGCAACCGCTTGGAATTTGAAGAAATGGCTAATTGCCATTTTTATGTGCTTTTTTTATCGAAAAAGAAGTGTGAATCGTTATCTATGCGTGTAAATAACGAATTTCAGCGGTTTTTTTTATAAAGTTGCTAGTTGGAATATTTATTTCTTTAATTTGCAAAGATTTAGGGATATGTTGAGAGTTTAGTAGTAATACTAATTTTTCACTTGCTCGTGTCATTCCCATATATAGTTTACGTGTATTTTCTATTACTAAAGTATGACGTTCACGATCACCAATACCTAATTTATTTTCAGCATCAAATAAGGCTTGCAAACCTATAATGAAAACAATAGGGCTTTCTACTCCTGTTGCCGCTTGAAGCTCACAGATACGCAATGCTTCACCGTCCCAGTATGGATCAGTTAACATACAGACCGATTGACCTAATGTTTTTTTCATTGCTTGTAATAGAGGTCTAGCACTAAAGCTTCTTGCATCAAGTACAAGTATATCTTTAGCAGGAGTGCCATTTTTTAGTAGCTGATTAATTTCGCTAAATAGGCGGTTTTGTTCATCTTTATCATTATGAAAATGCAGTAGTACAGGTGCTTTATTGCGAGAATTTGATTGTTTCCCTTGCGGTTTAGTGGGTAACATTGTCGTTGTTTCATCAGGGATTCTATTGAATCTGAATTCATCAGCCACTTTTAGTATAAGGGGATTTGAGCGATAACTTCGCTGGAGGCGGAAAGTGCGATCACGTAAATCTAAGCCTGTTTCTTTCCAGCTTAGTTGACGATTTAAAAAACCTTGGTCGGGATCAGCAACCATAAACAGTTGCCCTAATGATGGTTTAAGAGCTTTCTTTATAAGTTCAAACCAGATAGGAGCAAAGTATTGAGCTTCATCAACAAGAATATGATCATATGACTCAAGCTGTAGATTGCCTTCTTCTAAGTCTTTCCAAAGTAAGCGGGGTAAGTCTGCCCATAATAGAACATGACGAGATTTTAACTCTGTATCAAAATCTAAAATTGCTCTCCATACTCGATGTCGCATATCGGTATCTAAGGAGTAGCTTTGTCCAGATCGGTCTGCTTTTATATAGTCCGCTTCACTAAAAATAAGTCGATCTTTAACAAAGTTAATTTCCCTTAATAAAAGATGCTTGCTAAAGACATTGTCCTGTAAGTGACGCATTAACATCTGTGTTACTACATCCATCACCTCGTCTTCAAAAACAAAGCGACGTGTGCCTTTCCATTGGCGTAGACACCACTCCATAAAAGGGTGGCATTCACGGTTATTATTTTTATCTCCAAATAGATTTTTATAGCGAGATTTTAGGGAGTGATTAATGGCTTTGTTATGTGTTAAAACAAGTATTTTTTTCTCTGGATAAAGCTTACCTAATAATTTTGCGCGAAGTAATAATACTAATGACTTTCCACTACCCGCAGGACCATGAATAAGGCGTAAATTATAAGGATGGTTTCCCTTGTTTAGTATTAAGTCTTGCTTTAGCGCGTACTCCTGTTCGCTATTTAGTAAAAAACTTTCTATTTGAGGAGATGATGATGGCTCGTTAACGTATAAAGATTGTTTTTTTGATACGGTAGATTCAGGGTTAAACCGACAACGCATATAATCAAGCGCATAAGATGACATGGGTATGCCGAGGTGTCTTTCAACCAGTGGTAAAAACTGATTTGACTCAAGTGCTTCTCGCCCATAAAAATGTATTCCACGAGATTCTAATTGGAATTGAGTATTAGGATTTAAACGATCAGGAAAGATAATAATAAAAGGAGTTAATAGTTTACAATGAGCACGCAATTGTTGGGGAAGAAGTGTTTTTTGAAAATGTATTAGTTTTTGTAGTGGTTTAGCTTTGCCGTGTAATATATTTTGTCTATCTAACGGTATATTATTCGATACTGAATTTTTTTCGTTACATATAAAAACAAATAGGCAACGTGTCTTTTTCTGTATACGAAATAAAGCACCAAAAGGCAGGTCGTTACTTGATAAGTATTGGTTTATTTTACAGTTACTAGTTAAAAACCCACTTAAATGAGTGTACAACTGAGTAGCACTATCATCTGCTGCTACGGCGTAGTTTGGTATAGTGAGAGCCATTTTCTAGAATTTAATCCCCGTTTTTCTGTGTATTCTTGACATGATCGACTTATTTTTATTTATACACTTCGCCAGCATTATACATAAAGTGCTTGTATTGTATATAACTATTTTGGGATATTAAAAATACATATTATCCTAATAAATACAAGCATCAATTTCTAGCCTATTAAAATAAGCCCAGTGTAGTAAAATAATGGCATGGCAATATACGCAATTGGTGATATACAAGGGTGCTACGACCCCTTCAGACGATTATTAGATAAGCTGCAATTCTCCCCTGAAAGAGATACCCTATGGTTAGCAGGTGATCTTGTCAATCGTGGCAAGCAATCTTTAGAGGTATTACGTTTTATCAAGGGCTTGGATAAAGCGGCGATTAGTGTATTAGGGAATCATGATATTTCTTTAATAGCAAGCCACTATGGGCTTGTAAAGCCCCACCCTAGCTTAAAATCTATTTTTAAAGCAGCTGATAGAGAAGAGTTGATTGAATGGTTACGCCATCAGCCTTTTTTGCATGTGGATGAAAGTTTAGGCTATTGCATGGCACATGCGGGCATATCGCCTCACTGGACGCTTGCAGAGGCTATTTCTTATGCAAAAGAAATACAAATTCCCCTCAGAGGAAGCACCGCCAAGCATTGGCTGGAAAATATGTATTGTAATAAACCAACACAATGGCGAAATGATTTGCAATCTTATGAACGTCATCGTTATATCTTAAATAGCTTTGTGCGTATGCGTTTTACCAAGCCTAAAGGTCGCTTAGATTTTCACCTTAAAAAAAATCCCTTTGAAAATAAGCGTAAACACGGCAAACTAAGCCCTTGGTTCCTTTGCCCTATTAGAAAACAGCTCCCTCTTAAAGTAATTTTTGGTCATTGGTCAAGCCTTGGCTTTTATCAAGACGAAAATGTTATTGCTTTAGATACAGGCTGTGTTTGGAATCATAAACTTACCGCCATTCAATTAAACACTGAAATAACCACTGCTGTGGAATGTCCATAATGAAGCTCATCTTAAAACACGCGAGTCGTCTTGTTAATTTCGTAAAACCCAAAAAAGAGGCGAAAAAAGAAACCTCTGATAAAAAACCAGAAAGTAAAAAGGAAGATAAAAAGCCAAATGAAGAACAAGATATCGAAATAAACGAAGCAACGCTTAAAAAAATTTTAGAAGAAGATAAAGACAAAATAAAAGTCAATGCTTCTGGTTTAGAACTAGTTTTACGCGGACATGAATATAAAGTAAGGCTTACAAAGCCAGCTCATGGCGCACGACAACATGAGCTTTTAGATGCCTTAAAAAGAAATCGTGAATTGTTGGAAAAAAGTGCAGATGATTTGTATCGTTTGCACTGTGGCAATATCAATAAAAATAAAGAACACAATCAAATGGTTGATGATATATCAAAAGGAATAATAAAGCCCAGTGGCGATAAAATGAAAGCTGCATTTGATAAGATACTAGAAAAAGGAAAAATTCCATTGGATACATGGGATGAAAATATACTACGTCCAGGCATACAAAATGCCTTAGTTGCCAGAGCCAATATAGACTTGCTTATACCGCTGATTAATGTTCGTGGTGGCGATGCAGAGTATAAAGGCTTAGAAGCACTGCCAATAAACGACCATATAAATAATTTACGTGATGGTGCCGCAAAAAAAGCAGCTGAAGAACTTATTCCACCACCAGAACCTCCCAAAACAGATGCTTGGACAATCCAAGAGTTTCTTATAGCCGCACTTATTGTCATTATTATCACTTTACTGTTAATAGCATTTATCCCTTGATAAACGCTCTAGCACCCATAACATATAGATCTCACAAACAACCCCAATGAATGGAGAAGCATAATGGCACAAGCAACAGCACGCCACCTATTAGTCGATAGCGAAGAAAAATGTAAGGAACTAAAGCAACAAATTCTGGATGGTAAAGACTTTGCAGAAGTTGCTAAGGCAAACTCAAGTTGTCCTTCAAGCGCACAAGGTGGCGATTTAGGGTCTTTTGGTCCAGGTCAAATGGTGCCTGAATTTGATAAAGTCGTATTTAGTGCTCCCATTAATGAAGTACAAGGTCCTGTAAAAACTCAGTTTGGTTATCACCTGCTAGAAGTTACTAGCCGTACAGATTAATCATATTATTGTTTTATCACCGCTATGACAGAAAAAGCCACAAAGATAAATTTCTTTGTGGCTTTTTTAATGCTTTATAATTTATGCTCTTAAACAAGAGCTACACTACTCATCAGTATATACTTAAGGTTATCGCTATGAATTTAAGTAAAACTACATTTTCTATTCTTTCGATTATCGTTGGTCTTATTATTATTCTAGCTTTTTTGGTCTTTGCTTATAAGTTTAGCGACTCCTCTGAGAGTGATACTAAAAATACACAGCTTGAAGCAAAATCATCGAAGATTGGTAAAGAAAACACTGATATAGTAGAACCAAGAAGATTTGTATCGCCTGCAGAAAAAGAGCTAAAAAATAAAGCCCCTACAGATATTAGAGACAAATTGCCTGCTGAAGATACTGAAAAAGATGAGACACAAGAAAATAAAGTAGTTAATCCGGAAGAAGATGCTAAAAATACTCACTCTACAGATCAAACCGGAAAGGCGGGCGATAAAAAAGAAGAAATATCTTCCAAAAGTACTATGTTAGAAAAAGAGAAAATTGCAGACTCAGTGGAAGAGGTAGAACCTAAAGAAAAAGAGTCGAATACAAACAAAGTAGATGATCCTAAAAGTGCTGATCCCAAAGAGCTAATCTCGAAAAATAAAGCCCCAAAAGAAAGTGATGTAACAGAAGGAGATAAAAAAGAAATAAGTAGCATCAAAAGTACAAAAAAAGAGGGCGATAAAGTAGAAGCTATAGAAAAAACATCAGAAATTAAAGAACCTAGTTCTACCCAAGCATCTCCAGAAGACCAAAAAGAAAGTGCATCAATGATGATAGAAAAACCATTGGCTGATGGTAAAGCTGATGCTAAAAAAGAACATACTTCAGTCTGTGAAGAAAAACAGACGGATAATAAAGATTCTGATAAGGCTAAGACAAAGGAAGTGAATCCAGTCAAAGATGCGGTACAGTTACAAATTGATAAAGCAAAAGAAATGATAAAGTTAATCGAGGCACAAGAGTAGTTTTTCGCCAATTAAAAAATGCTGGTAACTACCCAGTATATAACTGCTCAGATTGTACTCTAAGATAATCGCTCATCTGTAGCTTTTTAAAAAACACATAGCTTGTTAATTTGTAGGAGGTCTCCTTACAAATATCCCAAAGGCTGTGTCATGACAAAAAAACATCAATTATTGGCATTTATTGTCGCCTTTATCTGGGGAACAAACTTTGTTTTTATTAAATACGGTTTAGAAGAACTTCCTCCCTTTTTATTTGCTACTTTACGATTTGCACTGGTAGCTTTTCCTCTTATTTTGTTTTTTCCCAAGCCAAAGGTAAGTTGGGGCTTGATAGCGGCTTATGGTCTGTTTATTGGCTTTGGGCAATTTGGGCTGATGTTCTTTGCCATGCAAAATGATATTTCACCTGGCTTAGCATCGCTTGTTGTACAAATGCAGGTCTTTTTTAGCATCATACTTGCGATGCTGTTTTTTAAAGAATCTGTTAGCCTTATTCAATGGCTAGCACTTATGATTAGCTTTACAGGTGTTGCTGTAATTGCTAGTCATGTTGATGGACAAACGACTTTATTTGGTTTGGCACTTATTTTAACTGCCGCGACAAGTTGGGCGTTTGGCAATATGGTGATAAAAAAAGTAGGCTCGATCAATATCATCGCTTTTCTTGCCTATTCCTCTTTATTTGCAGTGCCTGTATTAGCGGCTATGTCACTTTATCTTGAAGGCTGGACATTGATTGCAAGCAGTCTGCAATCAGCGACAATCAACAGTGTGTA
>JALVDG010000454.1 GCA_027009095.1 Thiotrichaceae bacterium | reverse complement strand
TCTATCTGATTGCTTTCTAAACTAGCAAGCTGATTGAGTGCATTGCGTAAATCATCACTAAAGGTATAGGCTTTAAACTTATCATAAAAGTATCCCGCCGCACCGACGATTGGCGATAAAATACCACCTGCAAAAATATCGGCTACACCTGCAAGCAAACCGCCTTCTTCTAAAAAAGGTAGCCCTGCTTTTTTAATATCCTGATAAGGAAAGGCTTTTTCCCAATAAATCATATAAGCCAAACCAAAGGCAACAAAGGGAATATTAGTCCCCCCCTTAAAATTATGCACTAAAGTCGTCAGGGTTTTATGCAAGTTACGATTTTCTGGAGCTTCAAAATTCACCCCACTGTACAGGTAATTTTTATCCGCCTCTAAATGCGCTTCTTGTAAATGACGATGCAAACGGCTTTTGCCAATACCACCTACACCATAAAAGTTTAACAGACTAAAATCACATTGATTAATATCCGCCAAAGCCTGTTGAAAATACTGTTGCGGCGCTTCACGGTCGGTAAAAGCAGCTTGCGGAGAAGGAGAGAATAACGCTTTAGCGGGGGTAGGCATGAACAATCCTTTCAGTGACACGGGTTCAGTTATTGTTCAGCAAAGCATAACGAGTTAAAAAATGATAAGCAAGGATAGGCAGTAGCTCACACAGACTATAATACGCTATCCCTACTTACTCAATATCTGGAAGTAATAATCAACCGTATTTCAATACCTTCGCTAAATCTAAATAGTAGGGTGGATAAGTGTAACGCATCCACCGCAACACATTGATTTTTGTGGATGCACTATTACTTATTCACCCTACACATCAGGATTGGTGAAGGTATTAAATTTATCGACAACGGCGATATTGAAGTTGAAATACCATACCTGTAGAAAGATCCAGCGAGTCGACACTAATAAAACTGTTTCTTGTTTTTGTTCTTATTCGACTGTTAATGCGCATATTTACATCTTCACCACATCGTGACCAACTATTGCTTATTAAGAGCAAATTATCACGCTCTAAATAATCTCGACCATTGCGCGATGATAGGTGACTTCTTTTTGAAGGACCTTGTTGACCTGCAAAAAAGTAAGAACGACGTAGTTCGGCACGACCTTCAACAAATCCTCTAAAATCGGCCTTTAGGGTTGACACCTGAAACCCATTAGGCACATGAACAGGAATCGCGAGATTACAAGATTTATTCCCAGGCTCTGCAACATAGTTGTCGAATAAGACACTCAATGTTTTACCATCAGGTGTAATGGCATGATGTGTTGTTCCGGCAGGACAACCACTACCACCAATGGCAGGAGTTTTAAAATGCACTTGGTTATTACTAGGTGCAGCCATGCTGACTTGTGCTGTCGTTAACGCTAAAAGTGTACTCACAACGAATGTATTCATTTTTGTCATTGCTAAAATCCTTTGTTACATAGTATTTAATTGGCATAAGGAAGAATGATTACTCCTTACCCCCTATATAGCGTGAATTTTTTAAATATAGGCTCAAAT
>JALVDG010000453.1 GCA_027009095.1 Thiotrichaceae bacterium | reverse complement strand
TGACAATAAACGTTTATCTGATATTTTATTTTCTACTGCTTGAAATAAGGTTGAGGCGATTTTTAGGCTAGGCGCAGTGACGATAATATTATCAATGCCCTTTTCTAATAAGCTTGCGGAAAAATGTCCTAGCAGGGTTGATTTACCTCGCCCTCTATCTGAGGTTAGCACTAAAGGGCGACGACGATGACCTGCTATCACCCTTTCCATCATCGCAAACGCTTGATGTTGCTCATCTAAAAAAAGTACTTTTTTGTCTAAAGAATGAGAGGGTGGAATAAGTGGTTTTGCGAAGGAATTTGCATTCAAAAATACGGCGGATGATTGCTGTAACAAAGCACTAAAACGTTGTAAAAAAAGACTTTTATTTGCCCATTTTTTTAAGTCTGGTGTCAACAATAATAAATATCCACCACCAATAATCGTCCCTGTTACCGCACCAAAGGCATTGGCATTAAATACGCTTAGTTTGTCGTCGTTTTTATTATTGTTAAAAGCATCAAAAACAACCGCATCATATTCTTGACCTAATACGGTGGTCGCCTTGCTCATCGCTAATGTATCTTGCCCTACAATAGTCGAGTTACTTAGCCATAAACAATCCAGATGTTTGATTAAGTGGGTGGCAGTTGAAACACATTGCTCAAACTGACCACTAATAACGATTAATTGACGATGCCGCTGGTGTGCCTGTATCACTTTATTTTGCTTGATCGCTAAGGTGATAACGATAATGCGAGGTGATGGGATAGCGTCTATCTTTACCGAAGGCTCGCTTGGTAATGCGTATACCTGGAGCTGATTGACGGCGTTTGTATTCACTGAGTAATAATAAGTTTGCCACACGATGTACTGTGTCGAAATCAAAGCCTTGTGCAACAATATCATCGACACTTTGAAATTCTTCGATAAAGAGACGTAATATTTCATCCAATATATCGTAAGGTGGTAGGGAGTCTTCATCTTTTTGATCTGGGGCTAATTCCGCAGAAGGCGGACGGGTAATCACACGATCAGGAATTATCTCACCATCGCCCAAGCTATTACGGTAACGAGAAAGATCATAAACAACGGTTTTAAATACGTCTTTGAGTGGAGCAAAACCACCCGCCATATCACCATAAAGCGTGGCATAACCGACTGACATTTCACTTTTATTGCCTGTTGCAAGTAACATCTTGCCCAATTTGTTCGACATCGCCATTAGCAATACGCCACGAGATCGTGCTTGAATATTCTCTTCTGTTACATCGCGCTCTAAGCCTTCAAACTCGGCAGATAAAGCTGCCATGAAGCTATCAAAAATAGGCTCTATAGGAATTTCGCGGTATTTAACACCTAATTTAATGGCTTGTTTAGCGGCATCTTCAATACTAATATCTGCCGTATATTTAAACGGCATCATCACGGCTTCGACATTTTCAGCACCTAAAGCATCCACTGCTATCGCTAGCGTTAATGCCGAATCAATACCACCTGACAAGCCTAGCATAATGCCAGGAAAGCCATTTTTATGGACATAATCCTTAACACCTAATACTAAGGCTTGATAGATGGATGCTTCATCTGAAATTTTTCGTGCTTCGCATACATCGCCTAATGTATTTAATGGCAAAGTCTGTGTAAATACACCCGATTCAAACGTAGGTGCTTGATAAAGTAGTTGCCCCTTTGCATCGACTAATAGTGACTCTCCATCAAACACTAGTTCATCTTGTCCACCCACCAAGTTAACATAGGCAATGGCTAGCTGATTTTCTGATGCTCGCTCTGCCAACATATCAAGACGCTCTTGGGTCTTATTGAGGCGGAATGGAGAAGCGTTTAAAACGATGACAGCATCTGCACCTTTTTGAGCAATCGCCTTTATGGGCTGTTGCATCCAAATATCTTCGCAAATTAGCAAGCCAACTTGATGACCTGCAATGTCGATGATGACAGTTTGCTCTCCTGCAACAAAATAACGCTTCTCATCAAAAACACGATAATTTGGCAGATGTTGCTTTGCATACTCGGCAATACACTTTCCTGCTTGTAGCACACATGCCATATTGTAGAGTTTGCCATTACGCAATAAGGGCGCACCAACAATTACTGTTATGTCTTGTGCTTTCGTGGCTATATCATCAAGTGCTTTTTCGACCTGCTCTAAAAAAGCGGGACGAAATAATAAATCTTCTGCTGGGTAAGCGGTAATAACTAACTCTGGGAAGACGATAACATCTGCGCCCTCCTCCTTTGCCTGCTCAATCGCATCAAGGATAAGCTGTGTATTGTGTCGAAAGCTGCCCACAATAGGATTTAATTGGGCAATGGAAATACTAAGGTGCTGGCTCATTTGGGTAATCATCTACTAAGAAAATATTAGAAAAGGAGATATACCAACCTTAGCGATGAATAGCAATGCAAAAACACACCAATACGCCACTGGTGTATACTCCCAAAAAAATTTTAATTAATGGCAAGTATTAATTAATACATAAAATATTACTATTAAATAATAGATATATAAGTAAGCAAATAAAAACGAGCAAATTCTATACTTAAAAATATATTAGGGAATTATAAAATAAAAAAAAAGAACATGTATATAATTACTATTTATCACCAATAAAAAATAACTCTTTGTATATTAAATAATTTTTACTATAAATAATATTATGTTATTTATAGTCTATACTTATTATGTTTACATCTTATTCGATAAAAATAAAATAGGAGCATTTGTATTACTTTAGTAATATAATCCCGAGCTTATTTTAACTTTCATCGTTTTTGAATATTTTTTACTAGTTCTTAAATAAAAAGATTAATTTTTTAGCCTGGTACATCAACAATATTAATGGCGGATACAGAGCGAACTAAATCCTTTACTTGCAAAACAAGTGACATGGGTTGCAAGCAATGGTCACTCCCTTGTCAAAAACCCATAGATGCAGTGTTTGGGCACTTTGAATTGCTCCCACAGGGTGAGTCAGAAAGCAGCATCCACCAAACCAAACGTTGGTTGATGGTGTACTAGATATTACACATTTTTAAACTTAAACAGTGGCTATCGCTAACTCCTTTTTAAGAGGTATAAATACAGTATGGACTTTGGAACAATATTATTACTACTTTTTTGGGGTACTCTTGTCGGGCTTGTTTTTTCATTAGTCGGGGCAGCAGGAGGTATTCTTGCTTCTTTTGGTCTTATTACACTCATTGGAGTAACAGACCCCAATAGCATTAAGCCAATGGCACAAATTCTCTCCTTAGCAACTGCACTTGTTTTTATTCCTGGCTATATCCGTCGTAAAGCAACCGTTATTCCTTTAGCTCTTATGCTCAGCGCAGGTGGCGTAATGGGCGCGATTGTTGGTAGTACATTATCAAGTAAATATCTTTCTGATATGTCAACTTTTAAACCACTATTTGGTCTATTAACACTTGTTATTTCAGCGCAAATTATTTGGGAAATTTATAAGTTAAGAAATGAAGAAAAATCTGACTTATTGGCTTGTAAGAAAGGTGTGCATAGCATATCCGCAATTGGCACAACCATTAAATTTTCATATGCTGATAAAAACTATCAAGTAAGCCTTTGGACTCCTTGGTTAGCAGGATTTTTTATTGCGATTGTTGCCTCTGCATTTGGAGTGGGCGGTGGCTTCCTGCTTGTACCGTTTATGGTTAGTTTTTTAAGAATGCCTATGTTCATTATTCCCGCGACTGCTGCTGTGGTTATTTTTATTAGTGGCTCCATATCCGTCACTAATTATCTTCTCATGGGAGCAGATATTGACTGGATAACCCTGTCATTTTTAATTGTTGGCGGTATTATTGGTGCAATCATCGGTCCTAAAGTTAATCGTATGATGCAAGATAGCTGGTTAAGAATTTTCTTAGCAACTGTGCTGAGTTTAATTGGGTTAAAATATGCTTTAGGATTTTAGTTTTTTCTAAATCTATTGGGAAAAAGGCGATTTACATTTGCATGTAGTCGCCTTTTTATTATGAGATTGCTTATATTTTTTTAGCCCTTTCAGCTTCCCAATCCCCTGACTTTCCTCCACTCTTTTTCAATAATCTCACATTACTTATCTCCATTCCTCTATCAACGGATTTACACATGTCATAGACTGTCAAAAGTGCTATTTGTGTTGCTGTCAAAGCCTCCATTTCTACACCTGTTTGTCCGCTCGTTGCAACGGTAGCCTGACAATATACTGCCGCAGGATTTTCCTCTGTCGATAATTCTATTTCTACTTTTGTTAATGCTAGAGGATGACAAAGAGGAATGAGATCTGCCGTCTTTTTTGATGCCATAATACCTGCAATACGAGCAACACCGAGTACGTCACCTTTCTTATTCGTACCTGATAAAATATGCTGCAAGGTGGAGTCTTTCATAAAAATTCGCCCCTCAGTAACCGCTACTCGATGAGTAATATCCTTCGCTCCCACATCAACCATGTGGACTTCGCCCTGATCATTAAAATGTGTTAGTTTTGTCATATTATTGTCCTTGTCATTTTTTAGTAACTACTCAGCTTGCCCTCTATTTTGCCCGATTTCTACGTTAAAAGTGCTCATTTATACTGATAAACTCCGCTTTTTTGCCTTGAACTCGAACAAAATAGAGCTCAATCTGAGCAGTTAGTGATTATGTTGAGTAGTTACTTTTTTAAAGCCTAACAAAGGGCTGCAATAATAAACACCCTAAAGTGGAATCAATACCTTGTTGTTGAATAAATTACTTTTCACACCTACTTGCGTTTTATGCAATGATCCTGCGGGTATAATTTCTCTTTGTGATGCCTGTCAAAAAGACTTACCAAGAATTAAATATTGCTGTAGTCAGTGTGGTCTCCCCTTTCAAGAAAAGCTCGATAATGCCTTATGCGGAGAGTGCCAACAATCGCTCCCTCCTATTGATTATCTTATTAGTAGCTTGGCTTATGATTATCCTGTTGGCTATCTTGTATCACAATTAAAATTCAATCGTAACTTATCTTACGCTAAAATTTTGAGCCACCTGCTACTTAACACGCTACAATCACAAAAAATTGAACGCCCTGATCTTATTATCCCTGTACCTCTGCATAAAAATAGATTGCGTAAAAGAGGGTTTAATCAAGCCTTAGAAATTGCCCGCCCTCTTGCTAAAGCACTTAATATACCACTTGCCAAATACGCTATTCAGCGCATTAAACAAACAGATGCACAATCCTTACTAAGTGCAAAAGAACGACGTAAAAATTTACGTCATAGCTTTAAGATAAAGAGAGCGATCACGGTAAAACATGTGGTATTAGTTGATGATGTTGTCACTACAGGGGTAACAACTTTTGAGTTAGCCAATTTATTAAAAAAATCTGGTATTGAGAAAGTTGGCGTGTGGACTGTTGCTCGGGCTTAGCTATCTTTTACGCGGATCAACCACATTTTCTAAATCAACAACATCCCAAACTCCGCTGTTACGATAGATTCTTTTTCCCTTATTAGGGTAATCAGCAACATCTTGTTCTAAACGTTGCCCAACGACTATGCAAACTAATAATTCATTTCCCGTATTTTTTAATGAATGCGCTGCTGTATCAGCAGGAAAGCCTACAAAATCACCTTTTTTAAAGGAAAAAGATTCATCTTCAATAATAAGCTCCCCGTTACCCGAAAGAACATAGATACACTCTTCTTCGTAATAGTGTTTATGATACTCCGTCGTATCCCTACCTGGTTCAACATAAATAAGGTGAAAACCAAGATTTTGCAAGCCGACAACATCCCCAAGGGATTTGTTTATCCTAACGGCATTAGGGTTAAGAAAATGTATTTTTTCCTCGCCCTCCATTGCATCTATATCTTTGCATTTTATTAATAGATCTTTAGGTTTCATTTTCGGTCTCTATTGTTCGTTACTGTTACAGATTGCTATTTATCACTTTATTTCAAACATCACCAATGCGGTGCTTTGCAGTGGATTGTTATTATTATCTGAGACCATCAAATACTGATTTCCTTTGTAATGAGCCAGACCTTCAAAGTTATCAATACGCCATCCATCAACACTGTTAAATGTTGCAATTTCTGTTGTATCGCATTGTCTGAGCTTATTACAGGAGGATAATTTCACTTGACGTAGCGCAATAATCATTGGACTAAATAAACCACTATAAGCACGCTCTAAGACTAAAATATCGCCATTTTCCAGCGTCTCGAGTCCTGTTACAGAAATATTTTTATAGGCTGATGGTTTAAAATGCCAAACCTTTCCTTTACTGGAATATAAGGTCTGATAGCCTTTAGGCGCATTTTTAAGTGGACGTTCTGCGGCAGTGATATAGCCATATTTTGGATGATATATAACACTTTCTAAGCCCTTATTTTTGCCTTGATAGTTTTTCTTGTTACGCAATTTTTTAGGCAGTTTAATTTCAGATAAGAGTTTACCCTGTAAATTAAACCGACCTATACGAAACTTACGT
>JALVDG010000452.1 GCA_027009095.1 Thiotrichaceae bacterium | reverse complement strand
TATATTTCTCTAGAATACTTATTTCATACATGCTTCGTAATTACTCAGTTAATAAAAAATGTCCTTAAGTTTAGCTTAACCAAAGTTCTGCTACTGTAGAGTTTTGGTATCCTGAGTTATTATTATAAAAATAATTTAAAGTATTGCTAAACATGAAAATAAGAAAAAAAAATCAACAGGGACTTACCCTTATCTCATGGATTGTTGTTGCTGCCATTGGTATTTTAATCATGAGTGCAGGGTTAAAAATTGGTCCAGCTTATCTGGAGTTTCACTCCGTACGCTCTATGATGAATAGTATTGCAGAAGAGCCAGACATTAAAACGAAGAGTTCTAGATATATTTATTCCCAACTTAATAAGTATATGAATATAAATGGGATGTATACTCTGGAAAAGATATCAGCAAAGAAAAATCCATTTAAAGTGTATATAATGAAAAAAGGCAAAAACAAGAAACGTTTAAGGGTTAAGTATGAGGTGCGAATCCCTTGGATGGGCAATATATCGTATTTACTTGACTTTAAGTATGCAGTTACTTTAGGTGAGAGACAGAGTTAGGAATTCTAGAGAAAATGTAACTACTTAGAATAATTAGTACTTTCAACGCAGAAATCAGGCAAAATAGAGTGCAAGCTGAGTAGTTATATTTTGTCATGCTATAATCTTTCCTAATTACTGTCAATTTGACTCTTTTTTACTGCCAAAGCAAGTAAATTTAAAGACTAGGAAGGTCTTATAACGTGTTACAAAAACTTGAAAAATTATTACCAGAGTCACTACAGCAGAGTGATTGTTTCAAACAGGCTTTAACACACCGTAGTGCTAGCGGGAAGCATAATGAACGTATGGAGTTTTTGGGTGATAGCGTACTTGGTTTTATTATTACAAATGCTTTATATAAAAAAATGCCACATGCGACAGAAGGATATCTTAGTCGTTTGCGTGCATCATTAGTTAACGAGGAAACACTAGCAGAAATTGCGATTGAAATATCTTTAGGAGATTACTTGTATCTTGGGGCAGGTGAGCTAAAAAGTGGGGGGGTTAGACGCAAGTCTATTTTATCTGATACCTTGGAAGCTGTTATTGCGAGTATTTATCTTGAAATGGGTATAGAAGAGGCGCAACAATTTGTACTTTTATTATTTACTTCACGTCTGGAAAATTTACCTAGTGAGAATGAGCTAAAAGACCCTAAAAGCCGTTTGCAAGAGTTTTTACAATCACGTAATCATGCAATTCCTCAATATGATCTACTCTCAACCTCTGGTGATGCGCATCGACAACTATTTACAGCTGAGTGTTATATTAAAAGCTTAAATATTCGTACCGAAGGGATTTCAACAAGTCGTCGTAAAGCTGAGCAAAAAGCAGCATTATTTGCGTTTGAAAAAGTCATTGAAACAGTTAAATAGTCGTAATTTATACCTGAATTCGTGACTTCAATGCGCGATAACAGGGGATAAGATATTGGTTTAGCACGGGATTTTTAAAAATCTTAGCTTCACCCTTAGGTTAAGCGGGTATTTTTAAACCCGTGATGAATCAATAGCTTATTCACTGTGCCGTAGTGAAGTCACTGATTCAGGTTATAATCAACGTAATTTCTCAGATACTCCCCCCTCCCTATATATGGATATTAATAGCAGTAAAATGGATAATAATGAAATAACAGAAGATAATGTCGCCTTGCCAGAAACACGTTGTGGTTATGTTGCTATTGTAGGTCGCCCTAATGTGGGTAAATCAACACTTCTAAATCATTTAGTGGGTTATCGAATTTCTGCTATTGTAAATAAACCGCAAACAACCAGAACCAATGTTCGCGGTATTGTTACCCAAGACAACTATCAAGTTATTTTTACTGATACACCAGGCATTCATCATGATTCCAAAACATTGATGAATAAAACCCTCAATATTGCCGCAATAGCTGCACTAGACTCTGTCGATGCGGTTCTTATGTTAGTTGAGGCGTTAAAATGGACAGTAGAAGATGATTTAGTATTGAAACGACTAGAACATATGAAGTGTCCTGTATTTTTACTTATCAATAAAGTAGATCGTATTGTAGAAAAAGATCGTTTATTTTCTTATATCCAGTCGGTGCAATCCAAGCGTGAATTTGAAGAAATAATGCCAATTTCTGCCACTAAAGGCATTAATACTGAAGAATTATTGAAGAAAATTAAGCCTTTATTACCTTTTTCTGAATATGCTTTTGATGAAGATAGCATTACGGATCAGAGCCTACGTTCTATTTGTTCTGAGGTGATACGAGAGCAATTAATGAACCAATTACATCAAGAAATTCCTTATTCTGTTGCCGTGAATATCGAAAAATTTGAGGAAATGCCACATAGAACAGATATAGATGCGACGATATGGGTGGGTAAAGCACGCCAAAAAGGTATCGTTATTGGCAAAAAAGGGGAAACATTAAAACGTGTTGGTATTGCATCAAGAAAAATATTAGAAGAATTACTTGAAAACAAAGTCGTACTAAAAACCTTTGTTCGTGTGGAAGAAAATTGGCAGAACAATCCTAAAAAACTCAGTGATCTAGGAATTATTACTCGATAGAGCCTCACAGCTATGCCCGAGTCTTTTGGATATATCATTAGAAACAGTCCTTATCGAGAAAATAGTCGATTATTAGATATTTTCACTCAAGACTATGGGCGCATCCCTTGTATTGCACGTCCTGCTAAAAAACGTGGCAAGATAATGGTTGGTACTTTAGAGCCATTTCGTTATCTACAATTACAATGGGTGGGGAAAGGCGATGTTTTTACACTGACCCAAGCAGATGAACGTGGTCGTCATAAGTTACCCGCAAGTGAATTGCTCAAATGTCTCTATATTAACGAGCTAGTTTATCGTTTGTCACAACAACATCAGGTCACACCAGAGCTATTCCAAGCTTATAAAAATACCCTGCATCGCATGGCTGATCCACAAACTAATCCCCAATCATTAATGCGTTTTGAATTGTTTTTACTCGAAACCTTAGGTTATGGTATTAACCTTTATGCGGAAGATGATACCAATAAAGAAATTACCACACAGTTTCATTATCGTTATATTCCCCAGCATGGCATTATTAAAAACAAGCCAAAACAACATCAAGCGGATGGTTTTGTTCTTTCTGGAAATTTATTGATAGCACTGCGAGACTTGCAAAGCATGCAGTTAGCCGATTGGCAAGAATTACGCACTTTTTTGGATAAAATCATTCGCTATTTAGTGGGAAAACCACTTAACTCTCGTCAGCTCTTGAAACTATAATAGTAGTTATCGATAAAAAGACAAAATAAAGGAAATCCAATGAGTCTAGAACTTGGTGTTAATATTGACCACATAGCAACAATAAGACAGGCGCGCGGTACAGTCTATCCTGATTTATTAGAAGCGATGAAGTTAGTCGAAGATGCAGGTGCTCATGCTATTACAATCCACTTGCGTGAAGACCGTCGCCATATACAAGATGCCGATGTTTACGCCATTAAAAAGCACTGCCAGCGTCGTTTAAACCTTGAGCTAGCCGCAACCGATGAAATGGTCGCAATAGCTTGCGATGTTAAGCCAAGTGATGCGTGTGTTGTGCCTGAAAAACGGGAAGAACTCACCACAGAAGGTGGTTTAGATGTAATAGGGCAGTTTGATCGTATTAAAAAAGCTACACAAACCTTAAAAAAAGAAGATATCCGCGTTTCTTTATTTATTGAGCCAAATATTGAGCATATAAAACGTGTGCCTGATATAGGCGCACCTGTTATTGAATTACACACAGGTACTTATGCAAATGCGACAGGTAATGCTCAAAAGCGTGAGTTTGATCGTATTGTAGAGGCGACAGAATATGCCGATGCACAAGGCATACAAGTAAATGCAGGACATGGGCTAGACTATAACAACACACAAATTATTGCCGCCATACCGCAAATTAAAGAGCTTAATATTGGTCACTCAATGGTTGCTCGTGCAGTATTTGTTGGTATTAAACAAGCAACAGCAGAAATGCTGTCGATTTTGGAACAAGCGCGTAAATGATAAAAGGAGTAGGGATCGATTTAGTTAAAGTTGATCGTATCGAACGTGCTTTAGCTCGACACCCGAAAGGATTTACACAGCGTGTACTGCATCCAAATGAGCAAGAAATATTTTCTCATCACCATACACCTTGTGCTTATTTAGCAAAACGGTTTGCCGCAAAAGAAGCCCTCTCCAAAGCATTGGGTACAGGTATTGCCAAAGGTGTCAGTTTTCACGAAATAGAAATCAGCAATGATGCCTTTGGGCGACCACTGATAGAATTACATGCACATACCAAAGCTATTGCAGAAAGCATGGGAATACAGAATTATTTTTTATCCTTATCAGATGAAAAAGAGTATGCCATTGCCTATGTGGTACTCGAAGGGGAAAACTAATGTCTAAGCAATATCCAACCATCGAAGCCTTTATTGGCAACACGCCTTTAGTGAGATTACAACGATTAGGGGGTAAAACTAGCAATACACTTTTAGTCAAGTTAGAAGGTAATAATCCCGCAGGTTCAGTAAAAGACCGTCCCGCACTAAGCATGATCCGCCTTGCAGAGGAGCGTGGCACTATAAAACCAGGTGATACTCTTATCGAAGCCACAAGCGGTAATACAGGTATCGCACTAGCGATGTCTGCTGCTATTCGTGGCTATAAAATGATACTGGTGATGCCCGATAATATGAGCGAAGAACGACGAGCATCCATGAAAGCCTATGGTGCAGAGTTAGTATTAGTATCGGAAGAGCAGGGCGGCATGGAAGGGGCGCGAGATATAGCACAAAAAATGCATGATGATGGTATTGGTCACCTTTTAGATCAATTCTCTAACCCCGATAATCCACAAGCCCATATCGAAACAACAGGTCCTGAAATTTGGCGAGATACAGACGGTGAAGTTACCCATTTTGTAAGTGCAATGGGAACAACGGGGACAATTACAGGAACCAGTATTTATCTAAAGCAACAAAATCCAGATATTCAAATTGTAGGGGTAGAGCCATTAGGTGATGCCGAAAAAATACCTGGTATACGCCGTTGGAGCCCTGAGTATGTACCTGCTATTTTTGCACAAGCGATTGTCGATAAAAAAATGGATGTCACACAAAAAGAAGCGGAAGATACAATGCATCGCTTAGCAACGGAAGAAGGTATTTTCTGTGGTGTATCCGCAGGGGGCGCGGTTGCTGCGGCTCTAAAATTATCCATGAGTGTTGAGCATGCAACCATTGTGACAATTATCCCTGATCGTGGTGATCGTTATATCTCCACAGGCATCTTTCCCTCTTGAGCAATAAATTAATGAATATACTAGCTTACTCAATTATCACCATTCCTGATTTTTCAACGGGTGCAAAATTATATGATTTACAAGGTTTAGATAATAAAGGCACTGCTAAGGCTTTGTTTCATCTACAAGCACAACAAACGGGTGATGAATGTCTGCCAAGCTATTTACAGCAGATAGTGGCAATATCAATCGTGCTGAGTGATAAAGAAGGCAATATACAAACGACTACCCTAAACGATGATAATGAAGCCGATATATTAAATACCTTCTACGATATTATCCAACAATATCAACCTACTTTAGTCACATGGGATGGTGAGTACTTTAACTCGGAGGTTATAAATTATCGTAGTATCAAACATGCGTTACAGATAGCACCACACTATGAAAATAGAGATAATCACTTTAACTTAAATGAAGCCCTAGTCGCTAGCTCTGCAAAAACATCTATTTATGAAATCGCTACCTTGTTAGGTCTGCCTACAGAAGAAAATAGAGATAGCCGTAGTATCTGGGAGAGCTATCTAGCAGAAGATTTTGATGAGCTTTACAAATACTGTGAAAGTAATGCAATGAATAGCTATCAAATATTCCTACGTCATCAGCTAACACACGGAAAAATTGACGATAAAACCTATGCAGATTTAATGGGCGAGTGCGCGGATGAATAATCTATAGGAGTCCCTGCTTTAGCTTGTACGGATGGATTACACAAACTAAAGCTTGGACTTCTGCGTAAATTTAATTGTGAAGGTCTATAGTTTAATTCTAAAGGTACTTCTCTAATCCATATACAAATTACGACGACGGCAGAAAGATACAATAATATATCGTTTGCCTTTCGTTGTAGGTCGTCCACCATGAGGATGTGTAATGCCTGGGAATAAAGTACAGTAGCCACCTTTCGGATTACCTAGCACCTGTTGACGTGGAAACCATGTGCCACCGCCTTCAAAGTCCGTATTTAATCCAACAGTAAAGGTATAATCAGCAAAGTCGTTATGAATAGATAAAAACTGCTGATCTTCTGCACGATAACGCGCCATAAAGCTTTCATCGGTAATTGTATCTATCCAGCGCTTTCCTTCTAGTCGCCATTCGCGTCTGGCAATGGGGTGGCAAAACTCTTCTAACACCTTTCGATAT
>JALVDG010000451.1 GCA_027009095.1 Thiotrichaceae bacterium | reverse complement strand
CAGCGTGCCCTCCAACATTCATAATATCGAACATATCTGATGAAAGTGCAAAAGGAGTCGCGTGACGACCTACACGAACTTCACCAAATCCACCTTTTAATCCAACCCATGCATCACGAGCTTTAAGTGAACCCTTACCCTTAGCATCAACGATATCGTCTGTAGCAAGCTCAACTTTATGAGTTACTGACATGCCGTTGTCCATAGGCATTGATCCTTTAAGACCAACACGAGAACTATGAGCATCTACTGTTGTAGTTTTGTCTCCAGCAGCATTTTTATTACTACCTACTGAAACTTTCATTTTCCCATATACAGTTGTATCTGCCATTACTGCCATTGGTGCAGCAAGACCTGCTGCGATTGCGATTGCAAGCAATTTTTTCATCTTTCGACTCCTAAAAAAGTTAGTCATACCTATAAATAAATTCTTTAATTCTGAAAACCAGTGTAGTAACACCTAACACTCATTTCAGTTATTCCATCAAAAACTGCGGAATTAATACGAATTTTAGTACCAGTGTTGCTAAAATGCAACAAAAATTTCACTTCTTATCACTTAATACCGACGTTTAACCATACATGATAGCAAGCTATCATAAAAATTATAACGAATATCTCAAAATGAAAAAAGCCACAGATATACTGTAGCTTTTTTATTCAATTACCACTCAAACAGGTAGAACCTATGCTTTGTAATACAAAACACAATAATATCGTAAGTATAATGTTCTTAACGCTTAGAGAACTGAGTTGCTCTACGTGCTTTGCGTAAACCAACTTTTTTACGCTCAACTTTACGCGCATCTCTAGTGAGTAAACCTTGAGGTTTTAATGTAGCGCGCAAACCTTCGTCAAATTTTAGTAATGCTCGTGAAATACCTAAACGAATAGCACCCGCTTGACCACTATCGCCACCTCCTTTTACCGTGACATGAATATCAAACTTATCATTCATTTCAGTAGCATCTAATGACTGACGTACAACCATACGTGATGTTTCACGACCGAAGTACTCATCAATTGATAGATTATTAATTGTAATAATGCCCGTGCCCATTTTCATGAAAACACGTGCAGATGATGACTTGCGTCGACCTGTCCCGTAGTACTGTGTATCGGCCATGCTATTTATTCTCTTAAATCTTTTATTCTTAAGCTATCTTAAATAGATAGCAAAACATTTAGGATGACAATCATATCACCCCTAATAAATTAAATTTCTAAAGGGATTGGCTGTTGTGCATGATGTTTATGCTCAGACCCAGCGTATACCTTAAGCTTTCTATACATTTCACGTCCTAATGGACCTTTGGGTAACATTCCTTTAACGGCAAGTTCAATTGCACGCTCTGGCGCTTTGTCCATTAACTTTTCAAAGCTAATAGATTTCAAGTTACCAATATAACCTGTGAATCGATAGTAAATCTTATTTTTTGCTTTACGCCCTGATACCCTAACTTTATCGGCATTAATTACAACGATGTAATCACCTGTATCTACGTGTGGGGTATATATT
>JALVDG010000450.1 GCA_027009095.1 Thiotrichaceae bacterium | reverse complement strand
CAAGAGCAACAAAGTATCAGGAAACCCTGCTGCAATAGCTTTTGGTAAGACGCTATTTTTTGATCCCCGATTATCTGGTGATAGCAGTATGTCATGTGCAAGCTGTCATAATCCGAGCAAGGGTTGGAGTAATCATCAAGCAATAACTAGCCTGAGACCTAAGCATCCTTCGAGTCGTCATGTTCCCAGCTTATGGGGAGTAAAATATAATCGCTGGTATTTCTGGGATGGTCGTGCAGATAGCTTGTGGAGTCAAGCACTTAAACCCATTGAAAACCCTGCCGAAATGGCGAATAGTCGTGTGCAGCTTGCACGCCTGATTATCGACAATAAAGCACTAAGACAAGCTTATGAGGCTATTTTTGGCGCTATTCCAAAAAAATTATTAAAGGCTCAATTACCTGCCTCTGCCCGACCTATCTCGAATAATCAGCAACACCCTGATAATCAAGCATGGATAGCCCTTAATCCTACGCTTCAACACGCTGTTAATGTTCTGTTTGCCAATCTTGGCAAAGCGATTGCTGCCTTTGAAGAGACACTGGTTTCAAGTAATTCACCTTTTGATAAGTTTGCCAGATCGCTAACAGCCAATAATCTACCAACAGATATTTCCCCATCAGCTATGCGTGGTTTAAAACTATTTATTGGCAAAGGGGGCTGCGTTAATTGCCATTCAGGACCCAATTTTTCTGACGGCGAATTTCATCATTCCTTTTTACAAGCCACAAAATTACGAGGAGATTTAGGGCGCTTTAATGGCATAAAAACATTGCTCAAAGACCCTTTTAATGCACGCGGCGTGTTTAGTGATAATAACAAGGCTTCTCATAATAAATTGGATTATGTCTATCAGAATGTTGAGTTTAGGGGGCAATTTAAAACACCTTCGCTAAGAAACCTAAGGCAAACTGCTCCCTATATGCACACGGGTGAATTTAACACTCTGCGAGATGTTATTAGCTATTACAACACCATTTCTGATCGTATGAAACCTGCGGCTCATCAAGAAGTGCTGTTGAAGTCTCTACACTTATCGACATCGGAGGTTAATGACCTTGAAGCATTTCTTAAGTCCCTGAGTGAAGCAAAACCTAGCCCTAATAATAAAAAGAAAGGTGGCCTAAAATGAAACTGAGCAAATACACCAAAAAACAGCTTTATTTGATGATTGTCTGTCTGATCACTTTTCTATTGCCCGAAAATTCATACGCGCATATCAAATGGTTTGTTGCCTTTGATCTGGCTGATCCTCCCAAGCCAATCACTGATTGGATTAAGGCGATTTATCCCGTTAGTCTCTTCCTGTTATCTATTTGGGGCGTATTATTTGCCTGTATCATGGATTCATTCTGGTGCAAGCGCTATGGTCGATTTTCTTATCTGAGCAATCTTTTTTCACACTATGATGATGTGACATTAAATATTGCCCGTATTGGTACAGGTGTCTTTTTTGTTGGCTTATGGTTAATGGGGGGTACTATTTTTACACCAGAGCTTATCACTAGTGCATGGTTTATTCCCT
>JALVDG010000449.1 GCA_027009095.1 Thiotrichaceae bacterium | reverse complement strand
ATAAGGGTTATAAAGTTTATAGTTATCCTTAAGATATAAATAAACGTCTATTTAATCAGTCGTTTATAAATAATATGCGATTATTATAGAATGTTCTTTGTGTGAAAAATTAACGGTATGTTTTTTACATTCTGAATAAATGATCCAAAAAATAAAAATAATAGTGTTAATACAGGTCTTAAAATGAAAACATTTAAGCGCGCCTTGTTTGCGTTGACATTGCCAGTTTTTATGCTGGCAGTGGAAAACAGTCAAGCAGCAACCAGTTTACAAACTGTCAATGCCATCAAACAATCATCAGGAAGTACATTGTTACGTTTCCATTTTGATGATACAGCAATTACCCCCAACAGCTTTATGATGGATATTCCTAATATGCTCGTATTGGACTTTCCTGATGCTTTATCTGCCGCAGGCTTGAAAGGAAAGTCTATTCAGTCTGATCTTGTTAAGAGTGTGAAATTTGCGAGTGCTTCTGGAAAGTTGCGTGTGATGATTTCATTAAACGAGAAGAAATCTTATTCTGCAAAAGTTGTAGGCAATGATGTTGTTGTCATTTTATCAGATCAAAAAATATCAGCAGCTAAACCTAATGCCGTGCCTAGAAGTGTGGCTAAAAAGGAGCAGGTAAAACCTAGACCTCCTGTTCTGGCTGCAAGAAGAGTGTCACCCACTACTATTAAAACAGCACAAAAGGTCATGAGAGACCCTAATACAACGGTTTACCCTGTCGTACAGCAAAAATCAGTACGTACACAAGCGATGGCCAATAACTACATGCGTCGTCAGGAGGTTGTTACCAAAACTGTGCCTTATAGCTATGAACCAGCTCGTCAAACATACACCAAACCTTCTGTGCAAAAAAGATCTTACGCAAGATCCTCATCTAATATGCTAGGCATGGTCGATTTTCGACGTGAAAGTAATGGTGATGGAAAAGTTATTATTCCAATGCCAAATACAAGTGTTAATGTTGAAGTGGTCAAAAAGGGAAATAAAGTTTCTCTTATCTTTAAAAATGTTCGAGTTTCTCAGGCAACACGCCGCTTGAATGTGCTTGATTTTGCAACACCTGCTTCTTATATCGATATTAGTCGTCGTGGTGCAGATGTTAAGGTAGACGTTATTGCTAGAACATCATTTACATATGATGCTCATAAAGAAGGCAGTAACTATATTGTTATCATGAAGCAGATTAAGCGAACAGCAAAAAAATCGGTAACAAAAAATCCACTTAAGCCAAAGAAAAAAGTATATCGAGGAAAAAAGCTTTCTTTAAACTTCCAAGATATTGAAATACGCTCAGTTTTACAGTTACTTGCTGATTTTACCGATAAGAATATTGTTGTAAGCGATAGTGTTAAAGGAAATATCACGTTGCGTTTAAAAAATGTTCCTTGGGATCAAGCGTTAGATATTGTTTTAGAATCAAAAGCTTTAGGAATGCGTAGTAATGGAAATGTCATTTGGGTAGCCCCTGCAACAGAACTTGCTGCAAAAGAACAGCAAGAGTTACAATCTTTAAAAAG
>JALVDG010000448.1 GCA_027009095.1 Thiotrichaceae bacterium | reverse complement strand
CCAATAGAAATTCAGCATCGAATGAGCCAATGTCTTGATTGAGTTCATCACTAAAATAGAGCTGTATTTTCCGTACAATTTGATCTTTTTGTTCTTTTTCAAATTTTATATCAGACATGGCTTTATGCTTCCTTCTTGCTGATAAGGGGCTTCATCGCAGTGAGTAAGCTGCCAAATAAATGATGATTTTGTTTTTCCTCTGCCGCCAATAACTGTTTCATATGCTCGCGTTGAGTGGGTTTCTCGAAGCAGGCGGGGCAATTTTCGATAATAACGGGTAGGTTTTCTTGCTCGGCATAGTCACGGGTTTGATGTTCGCGTACATAAATTAGGGGTCGAATCAGGCGTAAATCACCGTCTTTAATGGTGTAGTTAGCTTTCATGGTTTTGAGTTGTCCGCCATGAAATGCCGACATCAAAAAACTTTCGGCAAGATCATCGAGGTGTTGAGCTAAAGCGATGACATTGTATTGATGTTCGCGAGCGGTTGCGTAAATCGTCCCACGTTTCATTCTGGCACAAAAAGCACAGTAAGAGTCACCCTGCATATGTGTTTCTGCCATGTCCATAATGGGTTCTTTGCGAAAGTAGTATTCAATGCCGAGTGACTCCATATAAGGGATCAGCGGAGAAGGATCAAATGTGCCCGTTTGTGGATCAATCGTCACCGCTGCCAAATCAAAGCGAATGGGGGCAACACGTTGAAAATGAATTAATAAATGCAATAGCGCAAGCGAGTCTTTACCACCTGATAAGCCCAGCAAGACACGATCCCCCTCATTTATCATCTGATGATCAATTAATGCCTTGCCTGTTTGACGTATGAGGTTTTTTTTGGCTTTTTTTGCGGTTTGTTTAAGCATTTAAATGGCTAAAGTAATAAGTAGCAATCGCGAGAGCAATACCCAATATCGTCGATAGATAAGCAGACAGATTAATAGCGGAGGAGGCTTTTTTAGAGCTTAATGAATGCTCCTGAAGTTGCTCTGCAAATTTGGGCAAGAATGTGGTGATAATACGCAGAATAAAACCATCTAACACCATAAATGCAGCGATGGAGTAGAGTATCCAACTATTTTCTGGATTTTGGATAAAGCTCAGTGAGCTATCGAGTATTTCCATTCTATTTTATTGACCGCTGTATTTATCGAGAGGCAGGTATATCTTTTAATGATGTTGTTACATCAAGATTCTGTGCACGGTGACGCATGACATGATCCATCAGTGTAATCGCTAACATAGCTTCACAAATAGGCGTTGCACGTATGCCCACACAAGGGTCGTGACGACCTTTGGTCACTACTTCAACCGCTTCGCCATCAAGATTTATCGTATTGCCTGGAATACGCATACTAGAGGTTGGCTTAAAGGCGGTATGAACGACTAAATCTTGTCCAGAAGTGATGCCGCCGAGAGTTCCACCTGCTTGATTGCCATCAAAACCATCAATATAAATTTCATCACGATGCTCTGTGCCTTTTTGGGTGACACAATCAAAACCAGCACCAATTTCTACACCTTTAGAGGCA
>JALVDG010000447.1 GCA_027009095.1 Thiotrichaceae bacterium | reverse complement strand
TGATTTTAATATTGAGATTAACGCAACAGGTCAAATTACGGTCACAGGTAGGAAAATGCTAAGAGGGATGTTTTATATGGCAGAACAAGGCTTTCTAAATATTCCTCAATCCCAGTGGTTACAGCACCTTAAAGTATTGCAAGCCAGTCATCAGTTTCCGCTGCGTTTAAAAAGCCTAAAAGCACTCAATGTGCGTGAGGAAGTATTAAATAAACTTAAAAAAGGAGAAGCGTTAAATATCACGCAAAACCAACGCTTTGTTACTTTTGCTCATCGTATTGCTAACTCTCAAAAGGTGTTGGTGTTTGAAGTCGCTGAAATTCCTTGGAGTCTTTATAACATGCTGTTTATAGTTATACTTTCGGTAGTTTCCTTTCTTGCGCTCCCCATTTTGCTATGGGTGTGGCCATTATGGCGGCATCTTGAACAATTAAAACTAGCCACCGATAAATTTGGCAGGGGTGAGTATACCGCTCGTGTGCCTCATGCAAAATATTCACGCTTGGCAAGTATCTCAAATGCATTTAATGCAATGGCAGAACGTACTCAGCGTAGCATCGACTCGCATAAAGAACTCACCTCAGCCGTCTCACATGAGCTACGAACGCCTGTCGCAAGAATGCGATTTTCTTTAGAGATGCTCCGTAATAATGACGATAAACAAGATCAAAAACGTCATATTGACGATATTAATACCGATATTGAAGAGTTAGATTTATTACTCGGTGAGCTACTCACCTATGCTCGATTTGATCGTAATAGTGATGATATGAAGCTCCAAAACCATGTGATAAGCGACTGGTTTGATAGTAGTATGCAGCGACTATTGCCACTAGCTCATCAGTTGATATTAGATTATCAACTAAAGGGAATAGATGATGCAGAAGAGGCTATTTTTGAACCACGTTTAATGTCTCGTGTATTAGATAATTTAGTACAAAATGCACTACGCTATGCAAATAACAAGGTAAAAGTCAGCCTTAGTAAGGATCATCAATCTTTTGTTTTAAGTGTCGATGATGATGGCATAGGTATCGCAGAGGAAGACAAACACAAATTATTCGATGCATTTTCACGCATTGATAGCAGTCGTGATCGTCGTTCAGGAGGCTTTGGTTTGGGGTTGGCGATTGTAAAACGTATCGTAGAAGGGCATAAGGGAAGTATTCGTGTAGAAGACTCTAAATTAGGCGGGGCTAGGTTTGTAGTGCGGTGGTAGTATCTCTTTTGTGCTTGCTTACATTGCCCCGTTATTCACATTGCGCTTTTATTACCTTTAAGTTAAAAAACCTTAACCCCTTTCATATTGAAAAATAATCACTTTAACCCTAAGTTTTAAAGATAGTTTGCTATAAAAAATAAAGAGGTTAATCATGAATAAAAGCATCAAGCCAAAATACCTAGGTATTGCTGTACTCGCTTTACTTGCAACACAAACGAATATGTTATTTGCTGATAATAATCAAACAACACAAACAACTCCAAAGATAAAAGCAGTACAACAACTGCCATCGTGGTTAGGTGTTACTT
>JALVDG010000446.1 GCA_027009095.1 Thiotrichaceae bacterium | reverse complement strand
GTAGCTTCATTTCGGCACAGGCATTGACTGCTCCCATAACACTGGCAGCACCACACATATCAAATTTCATTTCATCCATATTAGCACTTGGCTTTATTGAAATTCCGCCTGTATCAAAAGTAACGCCTTTACCTACTAGCGCAATAGGACGGGTAGACTCACTCGTACCGTTGTATTGTAAAATAACCATTTTGCCAGCTTCATCACTCCCTCTGCTGACCGAAAGAAAGGAACCCATCCCGAGTGCTTCCATATCGCTTTCATTAAGTACCTCAACTTTTATATTATCGTATTGTCGTCCAAGAGATTCTGCTGTTTCTGCAATAAAAGTAGGTGTACACACATTTCCAGGCTGGTTAGCAAGATCACGAGATAAGTGCATACCTTTGGCAATACTTTTTCCTTGTTCGAGCATACTACGCACATCACAGGGTGGTTCTGTTGTGAAGGCGATACAAACTTGTGTTAGTGATGATTCTTTTTTAGGGTCACTTTTGTATTTATTAAATTCATATAGAGTATCAGCATAGGTCAAAATACTTTGACGCATTGCTTGTTCACAAATAATACGCTCTGATAAGGTATCTAGCAGGAAGAGTGTTACACTTTTTGCTGAGGTTTTTGCTATTTCTTTGCTTGCTTTTTTTATAACAGAACGGACGGTTTCTTGGGTAAACTTATTCTCCGAGCCACAACCTATCAATAAAATACGAGGACATTTCATCCCTGTTTCTGGATATAGCATATGAGATTGCCCACATTCACCAGAGAAATCAGCAAGATCAAGAAATTTGCTGATAATGCCATTGCTTATTTCATCAATGTTAGCAGCAGCGTTGGAGAGTCTATTGTCTGTAAAAATGGCAACAACAATACAATCAGATTTAATCTCGGAGGGATGAGTGGAAGTGAGTAATGTGTAATTCATTTGTTATTAGTTCTCAAAATATTATTGGTGTAGTTTGTATCTAGTTTAAATTTAAAGCAATTTCCACTGTAGCGACTAAATTCATCAAGATATGCATCGCAATAGGGATATAAAGTGACTGTGATTTTATCTTTGCATACGATAGTAAAAGACCTATAAAAAAGATGATCACTATCTCATATAGACCATACTGTAGATGGATGCTAGCCCATACAGCAGATGTAATAATTGCAGTCGATATTATTCCTAAGGATGAGCGTTGCAAACCCTCAAATAAAAAGCCACGAAATAAAATTTCTTCAAAAAAGGGGGCGGCTATTATTAAAGCAAACCAAAGGAGAGCGGGAGACTTGGCACTATGGTAAATATCAACCATTATCTGTGGTTCAGGATGGTTGCTAATAGTTGAAATAACCGCGATTATTAACATAGCAGCTATCATTAGGGCTAAATATTTTAAAATAGTGCTAAAGCTAACACTATGAAGTGACAAGTAATTTTCTATGCTGAGTTGTTTTCGTAGGTAGATAAATAGAAATGTGATCGCAATACCTGCGATAGCTGCAATAATCTCAGAAATACTAATTGCATCACCATTTGTTAGGAGTGAGTTTAGAAAGGCTTCATCAGTAATATCAGCATGATCTTTTAACTTATCTGCTACATAGATAAAAAAAGTAAGCGTTTGTGCCGCTACAAAAGTACCAAGTATCAATAGACTAAAGCCTATTGTTGACCATAAACTCCAATAGTTATTATCGGCATTGTTATTATCTATCATAATTATTTAAATGATTTTTGCTAAAAGATATAGGAATTTGCCAGATTAGCAGAAATAAAGCGATGAAAATAATTACTACTACTGAATCAAGCAGTAATTTAAGTTTTCAGTGATGAAAACATTTGCTTTATATGTCAACAAACGATAACCTTCCGCGATTGATTTACATGGCTTTTTAAATAGACAATCAAAATTGATAGTCATTAATTTTATTTGTCTTCAATACAACAATAGATTAGGGGTAATTTATAATGCGTCAGACACTCGTTGCTGGAAACTGGAAAATGAATGGTTCAAAAGAAAGCATTCAATCATTGTTAAGTGGCATTAAGGCTGGAATGTCGGATGTAAAAAATGCAGCTGTTGTTGTTTGTGCACCTTATATCTATATTCCTATGGTTGCAGAGCAGCTAGCAGACTCTGAAGTCAGTTTTGGTGCAGAAAATATCTCTGAGCATGAAGCAGGAGCCTTCACGGGTGAAATATCAGCTTCCATGCTAAATGATTTTGGTACAGAATATGTTATTGTTGGTCACTCTGAGCGTCGCAGTCTTTATGGTGAGCAAGACGCTGATACAGCAAAGAAGTATGCAGCAGCTAGAAAAGCAGGAATAAAGCCTATTTTATGTTTAGGTGAGTCACTTGAAGAAAGAGAGCAAGGTGTTACAGAGGAAGTAGTTGCTCGTCAACTAGATGCTGTTCTTGAGCTAGAAGGTGTAGAATCTTTAGCAGATGCTGTTATCGCATATGAACCAGTATGGGCCATCGGCACAGGTATGACGGCAACGCCTGAGCAAGCACAAGATGTACATAAATTCATTCGTGGAAAAATAGCTGCGATGAATGCCGACGTTGCAGAGAAAGTGCAGATTTTATATGGTGGAAGCATGAATGCATCTAATGCAAAGGAGCTTTTATCAATGGAAGATATCGATGGTGGATTAATCGGTGGTGCTTCACTAAAAGCAGAAGATTTTTTAGCAATTTGCAAAGCAGGTTGATAATAAAATTCTAATTAATAATCAGGAAGTCTTTTGTAAAGGCTTCTGTTTTAGAAAAAACTATAATTATTATGATTTACAATGTGTTACTAATCATTCAAATAATCGTTGCCTTGTGTATTATTGGTCTCGTATTAATGCAACATGGCAAGGGAGCTGATGCAGGTGCAGCCTTTGGTGGCGGAGCATCAGGTACAGTATTTGGCTCTAGAGGCTCTGGAAATTTTCTCTCACGTACGACAGGTATTTTAGCCGCTGTTTTCTTTGCTAACTCCTTGGCTTTAGCATGGTTAGTTTCACATCGAGGTGATATCCTTTCAGGAGAGAAGTCTGTAGTCCCTCAAGTCGAAACGCTTGAGAAAGAAAGCGCGGCACCTACTGCTCCGCCTGTACCCTCAGATGTTCCAGCGAGTGTCGGAAAAACACCTGAGAAAGTAAAAGAGTCAAGCGGTTCGGACGAGACTAAAACAAATACACCCTCAGATGTCCCTAAGTAAAGTTTGTAAAGTTTAATGCCGATGTGGTGAAATTGGTAGACACGCACGCTTGAGGGGCGTGTTGCGCAAGCAGTGACGGTTCGACTCCGTCCATCGGCACCATTATTAAAACCGTTATTATCCTATAACGTCCCAAAGCCCGTATTACAGCGGGCTTTTTTATGCTTATTTGATTTATCATCATATGATGAAATTGATGATTTAAACCAAAAGATTAAGTATATCAACCATGTTTTAATATACGTGCTTTATTTATATTCCAATCTTTTTCTTTTGATGTGGCACGTTTATCGTGGAGTTTTTTACCTTTGCCGACACCAATTTCAAGTTTTACACGATTATTTTTCCAATAAAGGACTAGTGGTACAATAGAGTTACCTTTGCGATCAACGGCAGCTTGTAGACGGATAATTTCGTAATCGTGCAATAATAATTTACGTTGGCGTGTAGGATTGGGTGATACATGTGTTGAAGCTGAAAGGAGGGGGGATATATGTGCACCCACCAACCATGCTTCGCCTTTATTGAAAGTAACATAACTTTCTTTTAATTGGACTCGACCTTCACGTAAACTTTTGATTTCCCATCCCTGTAAAACAAGACCAGCTTCATGGGTATCGGAAATAAAATATTCGTATCGTGCGACTTTATTTGTTGCGATGGTTAAACCACCATGTCCTTTTTTTTTCTTTTGCTTCTTAGCCATAGCTGTATTATAACCCTCATAGAATTGAAAAATAGTAATTACTCAGTTTATTTCCCTTAAAATTTATTTATGCTTATTAATGATTAAGTAGTGTGCTTTCAACTTGATTGAAGTAAAGTGATCTGAGTATTGAGACAAATATTAATATGTTTCAAACCCTTTACCTTTTCGTTGTTTAGGATAGTTTATTTTATGCCAAATATTAGTCGTAGTGCGTTAGTGCCTTATAGTTGTGAACAAATGTATCATCTGGTTGACGATATTACGTCATATAAGGACTTCTTGCCATGGTGTGGCGAGTCGGTAGAGCATACACGTGATGAGACGATGGTGGAAGCAACGGTTACTATTGCAAAAGGCAGTCTGAATAAAGCATTCTCAACACGTAATTTACTACAAAAAAATAAAGTAATCGAAATGCAATTGGTTGATGGTCCTTTTAAGCAGTTACATGGCTTTTGGCGTTTTGAGTCATTGTCGGGAAATGCATGTAAAATATCACTCGACTTAGATTTTGAGTTTTCTAATCGGCTAGTGGGTTTGGCGATAGGTCCAATTTTTAATCAAGTAGCAAATACATTGGTTGATTCATTTGTCGAAAGAGCACATCTGCAATACAAGTAAGGAGTAAAGCGATGATTACGGTTGAAGTTGTTTACGCTTTGCCAAAAGAGCAAACCTTACTATCGTTTGAAGCGAAAGAAGGGATTAGTGCCAAAGACGCTATCTTACAGTCGGGCATCCTTGAGCAATACCCTGAGCTAGATATCGAAAAAATGGATATTGGTATTTTTGGTAAGATGAAAAAGATGACAGAAAAACTACGAGATAAAGATCGTGTAGAAATTTATCGCCCCCTTATTGCTGATCCTAAAGAGATACGGAAACGTCGTGCAGCTGAAGGTAAAAAGATGAGTAAAGGCGGTAGCAGTAAAAAATGAGTATCCTTTAAAAATAGTAACTACTCAGTATAATCAGTAACTACCTAGATTTTACTCTATTTTATTCGAGTTCAAGGCAAAATAGAGTTCAAACAGAATAGTTACTAACAATATGGCAAAGGTAATAGCAAGATGCATGGTATGGTTCCTCCTGATCCTGGTACAAATGTTTCTCAGCCTCACTATGCTCTTGTATCTGTTCCTCGGCGTAGTCGCAAACGTTTTGCCGCAAGTTGTGTTGATATAAAAGAAACACGTGAAGAAGCGATAGAGGGCGAAGATGTTAAGAGTAAACTTTATGCTGCTATTGTTATCGGTCCGTCAAAATCATCGGAAGGGCAGATTATCTATTATCTTTCCGAATGGTTAGGACATTTTAGATGAAGCTATCGGCAGAGCAATTAAGTAGCTTTTTATCTAAGGAAGAAAATCTAAAACCCGTTTTTTTTCTTTCAGGTGAAGAGCCATTGCAAATGATGGAAGCGGCAGATGCGATACGTGTTGCTGCGGCACAGTTTGGTTATGCAGAGCGTGAAATATTACAGGTCGAGACAGGATTTAATTGGGATAGTTTAACGATGTCATCGTGTGCTTTATCGCTGTTTAGTGAGAAAAAAGTGCTAGATTTGCGGTTAAGTAACTCAAAACCTGGCAAAGCAGGAAGTAATGCTTTGCGTGAATACACGGCTAATCTTCCTGATGATAAAATACTGCTTATCCAAACGGATAAATTAGACGCACGTACAAAAAATACCGCGTGGGTAAAGGCATTGGATAGTGTAGGTGTAATGATTCAGGTGTGGAAATTATCACCTGATCAAACATTGGTCTGGATAGCCAAGCGATTGCGCCAATATAATTTTCAGCCTAGCCAAGATGCAGTACGTTTTTTAACTGAGCGTATAGAGGGAAATTTACTGGCAGCAGCTCAAGAGATTAATAAATTACAGCTTTTGTATGGCGAAGGTAGTTTGAGTTTAGAGCAAGTACAAGAATCAGTAAGTGATAGCTCACGCTTTAATATTTTTGATTTATCGGCAGCAGTAATGCAAGGCAATCCTAGTCGTGTGCAACATATCTTGCATAGCCTGCAACAAGAGGGCATTGCAATACAATTAGTTTTATGGACCTTATCAGATATATCTCGACAATTATATGATGCTTGTTTTCAACTAGAACAAGGTGTAAATCAAGCACGCATTATGAGTAAAATCCCACGCCCTCGACAACAGAATTTTCAAGTAGCGTTACGGCGTTTACAAAGAACTGCTGATTGGCAAGATATATTATCGCGTAATGCTAATATCGACAGGCTTTCAAAAGGTCAAAGTGAAGATGGAAATAAGGAGGTTGGACGAATATGGGCAGAGTTATTAGAGCTAGCCCTATTACTATCTGGCGTTAATATTATGCAAACACAATAATTCTTACTTGCGATCTTTGCTTATCCCTATACACTGCAATGCTTTCTTAAAATTATCATAAGTATCCAAGCAAAAACTAATTTAATAAAATTTAGTTTTCTGTTTTTTGATATTCAAGGCATTGCGACGGGAACATGGTGGGCTATGTGGTGAGCAAAGCAATTAACGAAGAAAATCAGAAAACAGAGGCTAAATGGTTAGATTAATTTTGTGCCAGTACTTAAGAAAAGAGATAGTTCTGAAAACTTATATATAACTTCTATAA
>JALVDG010000445.1 GCA_027009095.1 Thiotrichaceae bacterium | reverse complement strand
CAGCCGTTTGATGGTTTTATTTAGTCTTAATTTTAGCCAGACAAATGGGAGGTGATGCTGAGATAATGGTACAACTAATAATTTTTCAAACATTATTGTTAGTAATTTTTACACTTCCCATTTTTTTGAGCATTACTTCGTTTTACTAGCTTTAGCATTAGGAAAGAAAAAGAGTAAGTTAGTGGCATAACACCGTGTTTTTTGAATTTTCTGTCTGCCCTTTTTAATTGTAACTCGCCCACATTTAGTAATAACTTCTTCTCTACCAGGGAACTGAACAGAGCAAGTCCCTTTTTGTCCCTTGTCGTATAGCTCGCATGAGGCGTAGCCTTTTGTTTTAAAAGAGACTCGTAGTGCAACATTTTTCTTTTTGTTGTACATAGCTCTAACAGCTAAGATTGATGAGGCTCTAATTTCAGCAATGCTTAGTTTGTTTTTTACTATAGTAGCTGAAAATACCACGCTAGATAACGACATGAGTATCATTAGTCCTAGTATTACTTTTTTCATTTTATATCCTCTACTCAGATTGGTTCATTATTTAGCATAAATATCAGCTAAGCAATTTTGATTAATTAATAATCAGTATTAAAATTTTTTATAGTATGAAAGTACTAACCGCCTTTCGCCAGCGGCGGGTAGGGTAAAAAATTAAATAAAAAGTTTCAAATAAAAATTTATCCTGCTTAAGCCTCTTGTTTGTCTGATAACACAGTCAGTCTATCCAAATATAAGCAAAAACAATTAGCGCTATAAAGAAAAATTAGGCACACTAGCGCGCTAATTAAATTAGAATGTTATTAAATACTAATGAATGAGAATACACTATCATCGAATAAAAATGAAGGCGTAGAGGTAAAAACTACGACTTGCTACATGTGCGCTTGCCGTTGTGGTATCCGAGTGACTTTAAAAGATGGCGAGGTTCGCTATATTCAGGGCAACCCTGATCATCCTTTAAATAAGGGAGTACTATGCGCTAAAGGTGCATCGGGTATTATGAAGCAATACTCGCCTGCTCGCTTAACTAAGCCTTTATTGCGTCGCCCTGGTACAGAACGCGGTGAAGGAAAGTTTGATGAAATATCTTGGGATAAAACCTTTGAAATTTTAGAAGAACGCCTTGGTAAGATTCGTGCAGAAGATCCTAAAAAGTTTGCACTGTTTACAGGGCGTGATCAGATGCAAGCGCTTACAGGTATGTTTGCAAAGCAGTTTGGTACACCAAACTATGCTGCTCATGGTGGTTTTTGTTCGGTGAATCTAGCTGCGGGTATGATCTACACCATCGGTGGCTCATTCTGGGAGTTTGGCGGGCCTGATTTAGAGCGTTCTAAGCTGTTTATTATGATCGGTACAGCGGAAGATCATCACTCAAACCCAATGAAAGTTGAGTTATCTAAATTCAAACGACATGGTGGACGATTTGTTTCTATCAACCCTGTACGCACAGGCTATTCAGCCGTTGCGGATGAATGGGTTCCGATTAAACCAGGAACTGATGGTGCGCTTTTCCTTGCCTTTATCCACGAAATTATCAAACA
>JALVDG010000444.1 GCA_027009095.1 Thiotrichaceae bacterium | reverse complement strand
AAGGCATTGAAAAGCAAATTGCGATCACCCGTAATCGTTATATAAAAATTGTTGGAGACTATAATTTAATGCTACAAAAATTTCCTGGGAATATTCTTGCAGGAATAATGGGTTATAACACAAAACCAAATTTGAAAGGTACGAATAAAGTCAGTATTGCTAATTAAATGAGGTTTATCGAATCTTAAGATTACGCTCTATTTTGTTTGAGTTTAAGACAAAAGGGTGGGTGGGGGTTACGCAGAAACCGGGCAAAATAGAGTGCAATCTGAGTACTAGCGTTTAGCTATAAAGTCAGCCATATTTTACAAATATGGAGTTTTATATTAGATCAAGTGCTTTTAATGTAGCACGATTTAATTTCCCTGTTGGTAAGCCATTTTGACGTTGAAATGCAGTTAACGCAGTCACAGTCCCAAGACCTAGTTTTCCATCAATTTTTCCTGGATTAAAACCTTTTCTAGCTAAGGCTTTTTGGATATAGAGAATAGCATTTGCTTTTGTTAAACGTACTTTGGTTTTTTTGACTGTATTGACTTTTCTTACTCTTTGTTTATCTTTTTTCTTTGCTACCGTTTGTTGTTGTACCTTATAAGTTTTTACTACTCTTGAAGGATGATATGTATTTTTGGCAATATGGTTGGTTCTGACGAGCTTTGTTGAGGCCATTTTTCTAGAGTAGCTCGCTTTTCTTGCAACATATTTTTGTACAGCTTTTTTACGGTATTGAGATTTTACTACTTTGTGATACTTAGGGTGTTTT
The DNA here is from genome assembly GCA_027009095.1 of Thiotrichaceae bacterium. Classification (GTDB taxonomy): domain Bacteria; phylum Pseudomonadota; class Gammaproteobacteria; order Thiotrichales; family Thiotrichaceae; genus JAGLBW01. The sequence continues at coordinate 19,347 of JALVDG010000444.1, read as the reverse complement.
TTCTTAACGTATGATTTCTTTTTATAATGCTTTGGTGCATTTGTCTTACATACTACCTGACGCCACACATACTTTGCTGAAGATGTTTTTACACGATATTTTTTTGTTGTATACCTAGCGGGAGTACGTATTGTTTTATATTGTGCAGGAGAAACAAGTTTCTTATATTTTACATTTTTGTAAACAGCAGGATGGGGGGTTTTTATTATACGTGCAGGTTTTACTAACACTTTACGGCTGATAGTTTTATAGATAGCAGGAACTCTTACTCGACAAAGAATCTCCCCTGTAGAATTATCAATTCTTGTAATTAGTCCCTTCCCTTTTTTCCATGTTAGGTAACTAGGCTTTACCATGACACGCTTATGAATTGTTTTATACTGGGCTGGAATAACACGTTGAGTATAGCTAGCCGCCTTAACCAATACTTTTTTAGTAGCCCAGCCGTATTGAGGTCCACGAGCAAGTACGCGTTTAGAGCTAGCCTTTCTAACTAATACCCTTTTGCTTAAAGTTTTATAACTAGCCGGTTGTTTAACTTTTGCGTAACACTGTCCAGGTTTTGCGGGGGGATAATTGTTATGCTTCTTTTTCTTTACACAAACACGACAAACAGGCTTTACTACTTCAATGGTTCTTGTTTTTACAATAACAGGTGGCTTTTTTACTTGTTTTTTGTGGGTAACTGGACTTCCTCCATAGCTATTATGATGGCTAGGCTGAATTTGTTGTTGGCTACATCCAGAGAGGATTCCTGCTAATAAAATGCTTGAAACGGAAAGTTTGATGGGGGTATTCATGGCTCATTTCCTATTGGCTTATTGCCTAAAGCAATAAAGTTGATTTATTTTTTCGAGGCGATGCTGGTAAATCCATTATAAAAAATATTAATTACCAAATTTCATGGAAGCAATAACCTACATTGACTTGAGAGAAGTCTATTGTGGGAGTAAAAAAAATCGCAGGTAATTCTTGCTAGACGGTCTTATTTTGCGTATGGAGGTTTTAAAAAAGGGTGGTAAGAATGAAGAAATAGACTGTTGGAGGGGGTATTAAAGGGAACTTGATTTGTAACTACTCAGCTTGAACTCTATTTTATCCGATTTCTGCGTTAAAAGTGCTCATTTATACTTATAAACTGATGTTACGCAATTAAGAAAAATATTGCATATTTTTCCATCCGCCCGATGCGATAGCGAGGCGGAGCTAAAAATCCCATTCTAACCGCGCCGAGCAATTTGCCCGAGAGAATGGATCAGCAGTGAAAGTGTTTGAGCGGAGTTTACGGAGCGAGTTTTTTCACTGCCCATTCTCTCGGGTAAAGCGCAGGAGAAAGCGGTTAGCTGGGTCGCCTTTTCCTTGCTTACTTTACTAAAGCATAAGATTCGATAAATCTCATCTAATCTTTTGGCGACGTAAAAGAAAGTAAGTCGTAGCCCTTTATAGAATATGTCCATGATCACACGGTACCCGACATCTAAGTTTAAAAGGGCTACGAAAAACTTTACTGATATTCTTAAAGAGTTACTGATTATACTGAGTAGTTACCTTGATTTTTAATGTAGTATTTTATAATTTCCTTTTTAAAGGAAACTTTGTGTCACTTTAAAGTAAATAAAGTGACACTAAATTAGTGAAGAAAATTTTGATTAGGTAATAACCGTCGGTTTTGTTCTACCTGTATAGCCTTTTATATCAGCAATAAACTCGGCTGTTTGTATAAGTGTTTCTAATGCCTCTTGTGTTTCCATTTCAAATTGGTCTAGTTCTGTTACATATTTTTCAATATACACTCTTAAAGTAGCACCTTCTGTCCCTGTTCCTGAAAGGCGGAATATAATACGTGAGCCATCATCAAAAATAATTCTTATACCTTGGTTTTCGCTGATTGATTTGTCAATAGGGTCTTCGTAGGTAAAATCATCTGCCGTAACAACAGTATGTTCTTTGAACTGTTTATGAGGGAGTAGTTTTAGATTTTCACGTAAGTTTTCAAATAAAGCTTCTGCAGATTTAAAAGGGATTTGCTCATAGTCGTGTCGGGTATAATAATTTCGTCCATATTCTGCCCAATGCTGACGTACGATATTTTCAACTGATTCCTTTCTTTCTGCTAAAATATTTAGCCAGAATAATACAGCCCATAAACCATCTTTTTCGTTGACGTGATTAGAGCCAGTACCAAAGCTTTCTTCACCACAGATCGAAATTTTATTTGAATCTAATAAATTACTAAAAAACTTCCAGCCTGTTGGCGTCTCAAAACAGTTAATACCCATTTTTTCAGCTACTTTATCAACCGCTTCACTGGTGGGCATGGAGCGAGCGACACCTTTAATACCATCGCGATAAGCAGGGATTAGGTGTGCATTTGCAGCCAGTATTGCGAGACTATCACTTGGCGTAACAAAAAAATAATCCCCCATAATCATATTTCTATCGCCATCACCGTCCGAGGCAGCACCAAAATTTGGAGCATTTTCTTCCCGATACATCATTTCAACAAGCTGCTTAGCATGCGCTAGATTTGGATCAGGGTGTCCTCCTCCAAAGTTTGGTAAAGGTTGACCACGAATAACACTGCCTTTTGGAGCACCTAATTGCTCTTCTAAAATGGTATGTGCATAAGGGCCAGTGACAGCATGCATTGCATCAAAACACATGGAAAAATTATCTGATTTCAATAAACTGGAAATTTTCTCAAAATTAAAGATTTTCGCCATTAATTCTGCATAGTCTTTGACAGGATCAATGATTTCTATCTCCATATCACCGAGTTGATACTCACCCAGCTTATCCAATGGAATAGGGTGGATATTGGTGATTTTATATTCCCTAAGATTGGATGATATTCTAAAAATCTCTTCGGTTAATTTTTCAGGTGCCGGACCACCATTTGATGTATTGAATTTGACACCAAAATCACCAAGAGGACCTCCTGCATTATGACTTGCTGATAGTATAATGCCTCCCAGAGCTTTATGTAATGTAATAAGATTTGAGGTAGCAGGAGTAGAAAGTATGCCTGATTGACCTAAAATTATTTTACCTACTCTGTTTGCTGATGCCATGCGTAAAATAATTTGGATTGCTTCACGATTAAAGTAGCGACCATCGCCACCTAGAATAAGAGTTGAGTTGCGTAAAGTGGGTAGACTATTAAAAATAGATTGAATAAAAGCAGGAAAATAGTCAAGGGCTTGAAATTGTTTTACCGTTTTTCTTAGTCCTGATGTACCAGGTTTTTGGTCTTTAAAGGGGGTAATTTTAACAGTACTAGTGCGAATAGTTTTAATGATCATTGATAAAAATTCTCAGTCCTTTAGATTGGATCTTATTGGTTTAACTTAATAAGTATTTGATAATAGAATTCGAAAAATAGACTTTTGAGCAAATATTTAGAAGTTATTAATTTTGTCTAGCTACTTTATAGTTGTTAATATTAAGCGATGATATTAGAAAAACAAAAGCAAGTAACTTTCTCTCCACGTCCAGAATCATTTGCAGGATTAATGGAAATGTACGAGGTAAATTATATACGTCTTCGTCTACTTTGTGGAGATATAAGAGTACTTCCTGATAAATCAGTGTCAACTTTGTTATCAGGAGGTGTTCCCTTACAATTAGAAGTGCTAGAACGTTCTAGACATACAAGTATTTTGCTATTGACTTATTTATTTGATGATGAGAAACGACCTGATCTTAAAATTCAGGTATATCACGATTCTCGCCAAGCCGATGTCATTAGTCGTAGTTGTCGTTTTAGTAAAAAAAATATACGTGTGTGGGAAAGTACACAAGATAGTGTGCTTTTATGCCGTTGGCGTTTAAATCGTTTTTTATTCAAGTGGGTCAACTATTTATATCGACAAGGGCATCGGTTTTAAATACTTATCTTGTTGCTGTAAATAGCTTTTTATTTCTCTCAAATTTTAAAATAGAATATTAATCTTGACTAATACACATGGTTATTCTAATAATACCCAGCAAATTAGTCGGGATTTGATATTTTCTATCCCTTCTTTCTATTAGTGTTTACTCTTTCCTTTCCAAGAAGGAGTAAGGTTCATTAGCTGAGATTTCCCGTAGTCTCAAATAATCATTATTCTGTTAAAAAAGACAGATAGCTTAAAAGCTAACTCCTTCTAACAAATGTTGTTGGAATATCTAGGATTTTTTTACAGACATCAGGAGAAATAAATGAAGTTATCAACAAAAGGACGTTATGCAGTTACTGCGATGATGGATCTTGCTATTCATGATCGAGAAGGTCCCGTGACATTAGCCGATATTTCACATTGCCAAGGAATATCTCTTTCGTATTTAGAACAGCTCTTTGCAAAATTAAGACGAGCCAAGCTTGTCGAAGGTGTAAGAGGGCCAGGTGGTGGTTATCGCTTAGGTAAACCATCTCACCAGATTAGTGTTGCCGATATAATTATCGCAGTCGATGAGACGATTGATAATACTAAATGTCAAGGGTTAAAGGACTGTAATGGTGGCAACAAGTGCTTAACACATAAACTATGGGCAGATTTGAGTGATCGACTCTTTGAATTTTTGGATGGTATTACTTTATCTGAATTTATTAGCCGTCCAGAGATAAAAACGATTTCGCGCCGCCAAGATACAACAGCAAGTCGTATTGCAAATATGTTTCCACCAAATGCTATCGCTTCGTAAGCTACGAAGCTTGCACTCTATTTTGCCCAGTTTCTACGTTAAAAGTGCTCATTTATACATATAAACTCAGCTCTTTTGCCTTGAACTCAGACAAAATAGAGCGCAATTTAAGCAGTTACATTGCTTCTTAGAAATTCAAGTGCTTTTACTTGTAGTCGTTTCTTGAGTTGATAGTTGGTGCACTTCAAGTTGAGGGTGTACTTGTAATAAAGTTAAAGAGGCTAAATTTTTATTATCGGTATAGGTTGCTCCTGTATCGATATAAAAAACATTTTCTATATGGAGAGGTTCTTTATGTGGGGTATGTCCCATTACAACAAGTTGAATCCCCTCGACAGGTGAAGTGCTGTTTTGTACTTTCATTTTTTTATGACGTAGACGAGACCATAGGGTATATTGTTTTAGCTCATAGTCATTTGATATGGTTTTTACGATATCGACCCAGTTTCTATCAGATGGTAGGTCTGCATGAGCGACTCCTACGCTGCCTATTGCCGTTTCTATCTCAAATAAATAGGGGAGTTTTGAGATTTTATTATGGATATTATCTTGTTCTTCTTTTGATAACTCCTTCCACCAAGCTCCTCCATTGTATTTTATCCAACTATGTAAATTATGTTCGGAAACTCGTGCATCAAGCAACATGCTTTCATGGTTACCCATAATAGAATGAAACCAAGGGTAATCTAAAAACTCACTGACTCGATAAGATTCTTTGCCTCGATCAATCATATCACCAACAGAAAAAACTCTATCTATACAAGGATCAAAAGAAATATTTTCTAATAATTTTTCTAAACTACTAAACATTCCATGTATATCTCCCACTACAAAGTCTCTGCCTGTATGATTAATAGGGAAATATTTAAAAAGAAAGTTTTGCATGAAAATAAAATAATCCTAGAATATGGTGGGCTTACTACCTTAGTCTTTGGGGATAAGGTGTTGCTTTATAGAGGTAGCTATAAATATACCCTCTATTATTTCTGATGCGTTATTGAGTGGTTTTTAGGCTCATTTATATAAATAAAATTTATGAGACACTCCGATGAATAGACAAGATATACTGCAACTGTATCCTCAACTTAAGTTGTTCTTGTCTTATTTAAAGCGAGTTAATCTGCTTTCTATCACCTTAGTCATCATACTATATTTGCTATCAGCTTATTGCTTACTTAAAGGACAGATGGTACTAGCAGTTATACTAGCGACATTCGCCTTTATTTTGTTTCAGTTATCACAAAAATATCTTTTAAAAGGATTAAAAGCTTGGCTTTATCGAGACATAGATAATAGAAAAATGCTGGATTTTTTAGAGAAAGAGATGAGCACAAGGCTAGCAAAGAGGGCGGGTAATTCGGTAAATAAGAGGGGAGAGATAAAAGAATTTTTTATTTTGCTAGATAAGGTAATGACGATGGTAAAGAGAGAGTAGTTGAAATAAAACCAGCCACGCTTTAATAAAAACGTGACTAGTACAGTGAATGGTAAGTTCGCCTAATAACCTTGAGAGGATAAATTTTTAATAGCAAGGCGAAGGATCGCAGCCCTAGCAGGGCTAAGGCAAAATTCTTCAACGAAGCTATTGGAAATTTAGACCTCAAGTTATTGGTGAAACTTACCATTTACTGTACTAGTACTCAATCAAACCAAAGTTGACTGAGTAGTTAAAGCTTTTCTGCAATAAAATCAAGTATATCCTTACTAGGTACTTTCTCTGCATTATCCGCAGTGCGTGCCTTATATTCAAGTGTATCTTCTTTAAGTCCACGGTCAGAAATAACGATACGGTGGGGAATACCTAATAGCTCATGGTCAGAAAACATTGCACCTGCGCGCATATTTCTGTCGTCTAATAACACATCGTACCCTGCATTAAGTAAATCTTGATATAAACAATCCGTTACTTCTTTCACCTGCTCTGACTTATGATAGTTTAAAGGCACAAGGCTAATCTGGAAAGGTGCTAAAGCGGTTGGCCAGACAATACCTTGCTCATCAAAATTTTGTTCGATACTTGCCGCAACTAAGCGCGAGACACCAATACCATAACAGCCCATTGTGACGACTTCGGCTTTGCCATTTTCATTGAGTACGGTTGCATTGAGGGCTTCTGAGTATTTTTTACCAAGCTGGAAGATATGACCGACTTCGATACCGCGTAAAATAGATAATGTACCTTTACCGTCTGGACTAGGGTCGCCATCAATAACATTACGAATATCAACAAATTGCGCTTCGGGTAAATCTCTTTCCCAATTGACAGCAGTTAGATGTTTGCCATCTTCATTTGCACCACACACAAAATCAGCCATTTTTTGTGTGGAAAAATCGGCAAATATAGGAATGTTTAAACCAATAGGACCGACAGATCCAGGTTTACAACCCGTTGCTTCAATCACTTGTTCTTCACTTGCAAACTCTAACGGGCTAGCGATTCCTTCTATCTTTTCTGCTTTGATTTCATTGAGTTCATGATCCCCTCTTACTAATAGGGCAACCACATTATCATTATCGCCTAAAACAATCAGTGTCTTGATTATTTGATCCGTTGATATTTTAAGAAAATCAGCCACTTCTTCAATGCTATTTTGATTAGGTGTATCAATCGTTTGCATTACTTGGCTAGGAGCAGGACGATCACCTTCTGGTGCTACTGCTTCGGCTAGCTCTACATTTGCGGCATAAGTACCTTCTGATGAAAATGCAATGGCATCTTCCCCTGAGTCTGCCAATACATGAAACTCATTGGAAGCACTTCCACCAATAGAGCCTGTGTCTGCATCGACAGGACGATAATCTAAGCCCATACGCTCAAAGATACGACAATATGTTGCGTACATATTATCGTAAGTTTCTTGTAGTGACGTTTGTGAAAGATGGAATGAATAAGCATCTTTCATTAAAAATTCGCGTGCGCGCATCACACCAAAACGAGGTCGAACTTCATCGCGGAATTTTGTTTGAATTTGATAGTAAGTAATCGGCAGCTCTTTATAGCTTCTTAGCTCTTTGCGAGCATAATCAGTGATGATTTCTTCATGGGTTGGACCATAGCAAAACTCACGCCCATGACGATCTTTTATACGCAATAACTCAGCACCATATTGATTCCAACGGTCAGATTCTTTCCATAACTCGGCAGGTTGGATAGAAGGCATGAGTAATTCAATAGCTCCTGATTTATTCATTTCTTCACGAATAATCGTTTCAACTTTGCGTAATACTTTTAAACCGAACGGTGCCCAAGTGTATAAACCAGATGCAAGGCGACGGATTAAACCCGCTTTAAGCATAAGTTGATGGCTAATAATTTCGGCATCAGCTGGGGTTTCACGAAGAGTAGAGATAGGGAACTGGGAAACTTTCATAGGTAATAGCTATTTTTAACGAAGTAATTAAAAGGGGAGATTATACGTTGAAAATAGATTTTACAGAAAGATTTTGTCAGCATTGTTTTTTACTTAAAATAGATAGCAATCAGCTCATTAATAGGCAGATGTTTTAGTCTAGCAATTAATAAAGTGATGATTGAGGTGAGTAAAATCATAATAATAATCAGTTGTGGGCGTGTAAATAATCGTTTAACTAAAATAAAGACAGCATTTTTTAAACTACTAGAGTTAAGTACATCACGTTTTGCAAACTCAATGATATAGAGCATGATGAGTAAGACGGTAATCGTAATTAAGAACAGTAGTATATTAGTGTAATAACCGTAATTATTTTTATATTCATCAACATCAAAGGCACCTGCTTTTTCTGGCTGTATACTAAGTAGCGTTAATAATTTATAACGTATTTTATCGATGACACCAAAGTTGCGAGTCTCGATGTCATCATTCATAATTTTTAGTACTTCATTTATATTTTTTGTACTTTTCAATTTTTCGGATGTAATAATTTCGTTGTAGTTTTTTGCTTGATCAATAGAGAGTGGAATGAGCTTACGAATACTAACGGGGGTCTCTTTAAACGCAAAACTTACCGAGCTTTTTAAATTGTCAGGAATACGTCCTGCTGTTTCTTTAAACTCCTTAAACTCTTTGGCTAGCTTCTCATTTTCTTCTTCTAATTCGATAATAACTAGCTCATTTGTGATTGCTTTGGCGTGGCTAACTTCATAGTCAAAAACAGGAGCACCTGACTCTGGCTTTGGGATGCTAATAGAGGGAGCGTGTTGTTTGTACGAAATTGTGAGTGCTGTATTTTTCTTGGGTTTTAAGTCGCTATTAATAATTTGTATGTCAATAGGATACGAGAGCCTATGCGTTGTAAAAGCCCCCATAATACTCACATTGCTACTATCGTTAATGACTTTTGAAATGATAACAGGCGTTTGATGCAAGAGAACATAGATACTAACCGCTTTGTCTTTGGTAAAACTGATAATATTCTCTAAGCGATCGACATCTGCTTTTTTATTTATTTCAAAATAAATTTGTTGGCAATCATTTATTTGGAGAAACTCTTTAATTGGCTTTTGGATTCGTTTTAAATAATCAGTAATATTTTCATTCTCTTTAGCTGCTTGTTTAATGTGGGCAGAATCAGTGATATGAATACGATTATATTTTGTTTTTAATGCTTTATAATTTGCCGTATGTTCAGTGAAAAAACAGGATGTTTGTTGATTAAAGCGGGTAATATTGGGCGTGTGTCCCTGTAATAAGACATAGGCTTTTGCAATGGTTTCCCGATATAAGTTTTCTATTCTTTTTGTATCAATATAACCATCATCGCTTTTGATAATGCTAGGCGGAACAACGCGACTATTGATTACTTTTTTCATTTTGCCATGAATAAAATTATCGACACTACCTCCATGCAACTTATAGTTATACGCTTTAGCTTGTAAAATACGACGTAGTGATTTTCTGAAATTTAACTGATTTCCATTACGGATATAGTCAGATAAGCGCTTTTTTACACGAATAATTTCCTCAACAGTAATCACCCCATTTTTGTTGCGACCTGTATATTTATACTTTTCACGCGAAAGAATTACTTTAGCAAACATGAGAATATCGTGTCCTGCATCAAAGGCATCTATCGCTAAAGCGGCATAATCGACATTGCTAAAATAGTCATTAGCAGAGGTACTGCCATTAGAACGGTTTTTTTCGTATTCAGTAATAGACCCCATGCCCATATCATCGCTAATAACCAGTTTGTTATCGTAGGCTAGCGTCTGAATATTCGAAATAGAAGGGCTGTCACTTCTGATCATTCCTGTGATTTTTTTACTGAGGGTTGCAGGTGTCTCACCATCAATAAAATCAATCGCAATGTGTGATGTCATAATGCCATTGAGATAATCTTTTAAAGCATAATAGGGGGTTATTTGTTGTTTGAAATCTTGTTCTGTCCCCATAAACTTTGCCGCAGCAGCATGTGGATTAACATCAATTCTGCCCAAGCCTGGAAAGTGTTTACCAATAACCGTAATTCCCGCTTCACGCAGACCTTTAATATAGTATGCCGCAATACGACTAACACCTTCAGGGCTGCTAGAGAAGCTACGATTTTTTAATAAGGAATTGTAAGTGCCTTGATGTGTTTCTTCGATATCCAAAACAGGACCCAAAATCATATTAATACCGCTGTTTGCTAACTGATAACCAACGACCTTTCCTGTATCGAGAATTAAATTACTGTCTTGTGTTGTGGCTAAGGTGAGTGCAGGAGGGGGAGGTGTTAAGATGCTTTTTATAGGATTAGAGCGAGGTCCTTCAAAGTCCGTGGCAATAAATAGAGGTGTTTTTAGATGTTTACTCGCTAGGGCGCGGTATTGCATATTAGATACAAAATTAGTCACAATACTAATACGCTCTTCTTCTGTTTCCGCTCTATTTTTTAAACGGTTAAAGTTAGAAGCTTGCAAGATAATAGAGCCAAATCCTTCTTCTTCGATAAGTTTTTTATGTACGGGATCAAGTTCTCTAGTTTTAGAAAAGTGAATAGGGACATTAATCATAAAGAGCTGACCCACACCATCTTCGACACTAATCGTATCTACCCACTCATTAATTTTTTGTTGCTCTGAAGCGGTTAATGCTAAGCTATCAGCATTTACATTTGTAAAAAATAGAAGACAGCAAAGTGCTATAAGCAGATAGGAGTCTATTTTTTTCATATCAAGCTCGATAAAAAAGTATAAAGACCGTAAGCTAACCCTATCGATGCAAGTAGCGCGATAAGGGTTACGATAAAGATAGCGAAAGTGATTTTAGGCGGTCTTTTTTCAGGAAAATCATCCTCAGACAGACGAAATTTATTTTTATCTTTACCAAATAATCGACCACTTTTAGCCCGCATATAAAGAGCGGCTGTACCAAACTCAATTTCATTCGGTTGGTTGTAAATAGCAAGCCGTGCCATACTGAGTGAGGTATCAATAGGACTACCTCGTGATAAAGCACCATAAAATGTTTCTGAAAAAACAATCGCAGATTTATCGGTAATAACATACTGCATGGCTAAAACAGCAGGAACGCCTTTTTTAACAACACTTTGTGCAACACCAGAAAAAATATTTTCTTTTGATGTAATTCCTCCTTCACAGGCGTTGAGTACGATTAAGCGTGATGCATCACTACTTTGGAAAATGCTGGCAATACGCCGAGAACTAACTTGTAAGGCATAACCATTATCATCTTCAATCACTAATACACCTTCATCACGGCGCTGATTAAAATCACCATGACCAATAAAATGAATAATATGGAAATCATTTTTCCCCAATGCTTGTGTAATTTGGCGCAAGGTAGCATGTTCAATTTGTTTGTATTCAACCCGCTTCTTTTGCTCTAGTGGGCTAAGTGCTTGATGTAGTTTGCTAAGCTCTTTTTTTACATTGAGCAAAGGGTAATCTTTAGGATTAGAGCTAATGACCAATATCTTTAATGGTGGGCTAATTTGCATCGGTTTAACCGCGATACGTAGCTCCATATAACGCACAATGGAAGTGTCTCCCGAAAGTGTTAAAAACTCATCGGTACGGGAATCAAATAAATACTCCCAAGGAATATTAATTAGCTCAGGATTTTCAGGAAAACGTAGTCGAATACGCAAGCCCGCTTTTTTATTTTTTGCAGAGACTTTACTTTCACGATAGATTTCTAATACAGATTGCTGAAATACCGCATTAAAAAGCTTTTTCCCAAAGCTACGTATTTCTGATGCGATAGTCTCCGCTGATGAAGGTTGATCATTGAGAGGAGTATCCTGCTCATTATCATCAAGAATAAAGCTACGAGTATTGGCAAATTTATTTATGTATTGCTCTAACTCTCGCTCTTCAAAAGGAAAATTAAATAGCTGTCTAGTCTCACCATTAGGTGACGAAATAACCCGCGCCTGATATTGGCTCGCACGCCGAGTAATTTCTAAATCGAAGTTTAAGTATCTATCCATTTATCCCTTTATATCTTTAAGGAAGCCAAATGTAATACTCAAAAATTAGAAGTAATTTAAGCTGATAAAATCTAAAGAGACAGTGAAGCTATCCGTAGAGCATATAAAAAACAATAGCCCGCTATCACTTTTATTATTTTTTGACTTTGAATTACACCTTTTTAGCACTTCATCAAACTAAATTTGTTGGAGTGCCAATAAGAAAGTTTTTAAGTATTTCAAGTAGAGCCTCAAGTAGAGCTTCAAGGAATTGTCTCCCAACGCAACCTTGGCTTTATATAGAAAGCGTGTTTATTTGTAGTAATAGCTCAAGGATAGTAAAGAATATTGCTAAGTACCCAAACAAAATTAATTTAACAACATTTAGTTTCCTGTTTTTTGATATTCAAGGCATTGCGACGGGAGTATAATGGGCAAAGCAATAATGGAGAAGATCAGAAAACAGGGGGTAAATGGTTAGATGTCGGGTACTTAAGCACTCATATTTCCTGATTTTTTCTTAAAATAGCAAAAAATATGAGTGGCAAAGAATATTGTGCTGATGATTTATTTGAAGGGAAGGCTAAGGTTTTACAACTTGCCTAAAATAGATTTTTGAAACAATATTTTTCCCATATAACGAGCACCTGCTTGAGTGAGATGCCAACCATCATAGGAAATTAAATGAAGATTTTTAGTGAAGATAGGGCAAGCAGTGTCAGAACCACAAAGTAACCGTGTTTGATCAACAAAGGCTAGTCGCCCCGTAATACGCTTACGTAAAATAGCATTTATTTTTTGTACTTCAGAATCAACCGGATTTTTTATTTTTGATAGCTCCTCTCTCGACATGCTCATATAACGTCGAGCTGTAATTTTGCCAAAACTTTTGCTACCAATAACGATAATTTTTTGATGAGGGCTTAGTCTTAAATGTTTGATTGTAAATGGTAATACGCGAGCAGTGCTTAACTTCCAACGTGCAGCAAAGATAATAACATCTGCTTCACTCATTTGTTCTTTAGCCTGCATCAAGCTATCTGTTCTTGCTTCATTCGCACATAAGGCTTTATCTTTAGGCTCTACAAACTTACCACTTTTTCCATTTAATACGGGTTGACACTGATAAGGAATATAGCGCATGCGAATTTGATAATTCTGTAAGAAATTATTTTCACGTATTTCATTTAAAAAATCACAGCCGTGGCTATCCCCAATAATAAGAAGTTTTTTCTTCGGGTTCTTTTTATCAAAGGGTTTCTTTTTAAGTGCATTGCAACGCATAAATGTGTATTTACCGTTTGTCTTTATATTAGTATCAGCGATTATACTTTTCTTTAAGCCTGCTTTTATAAGGGGGGATGCACTTGCATTATGCATCAATAACAGTGAAAAAATACCAGCTATAGAAAGCGAAAAAATTATAGCTATAGTTTTTTTAGTAAAGAACATAAGGTTGTCTCATCGTTATTAAGGAATGTACATGAAGTAACTTACTACAGCTTGATTTGTTTTTCTGTAGTAAATTTGCCTACTAAGATATTGATATTATTGCATGGCAAGTAGAGTTACTGTTTTTTTAACTTCCTTTTGATTGTGCGGGTATCGCCATAACTTCGTTATTTATAGCTTTTATAGATTATTTTATTTGTGGTTTTTGAGCCACTCTGCGCCCATTTTTTCTTTCAGGCACAAAAAAACCCGCTAATCCTTGGTGGGATAGCGGGTTTGATAAGTCTTACAAGCAATAAATTTTGTTATTGCTACCTTTTAAAATTAAGACTCAGCACGTACTTCAACGTGAATAACATCGCCATAGGCATCAGCAGGAGCATCTTTTCTCATATCTGTTACTGCCATTTTAAGATCAGCAGTGCTACAACCTACGTCTTGTGTTCCATTATTTTCATCAAATGTTGCTGTCTTATCTCCTGCTGTATATTCAATTTTATACGCTGCTAGTGTTTCATTTGGGTTGTTTTGACCTTGTAGTTTAAAGCCGTTGTCTGTTGTGATTGTTGCTGTACAGCTTTTTGCTGTTGTAGAAAGCTCCATTGAACCAATGTCATGAGCTTTTCCTTCACTATTACCTTTCATCATTGCTTCAATATCTAGCTTTTGGTGTTCTTTTCCAAGCATCTTAGTTTCAACAACAGGTTCTTTTTCTACCTTTAGATCAAAGTCTTTTGTGAAAATTTGAGCATCTGTAGTAGAGGTTGCTGCAGGGTCTGTAGTTGTTGCTGCAAAAGAGATAGAAGAAGAAAGAATAGTTGCAACAGCAACGACTAAAGATAGTTTTTTCATGGATAGTTTTCCTAATAATTTATTATTTTGATAATTATCCAATATCATCACTAAAAATGAGTGATTCATTGATGGGGATAACTACTTGATTAAATCAGCGGTAATTAAAAAATTCAGATGCAATACAAAAGGGGTTAAGCGTCTTGCATCCAATACAATGGGGATATTGGGGTTTAAAGTTTTATCTGCTTCAACGAGCAGATGAAAGTATTCTAGTGAGTTATGATTGTTATTTCAACACCGCCTATCTGTTAGGCAATGAATTTACTACCTTTTATCATGAATCTTCTAGTGTTCCTGAGAGAGTTAACTCACCTAATTTATAAAGTTCTCCAGGCGTATTAGGAATATCAATTACTTGCTTGTTATTTTCTTTTAGATCAAAAAGTTCAATCTGATATTTTCCTGCGGGGACTGATATTAAGCGAAACTTTCCAGAGCGGTTGGTAAAGAAAGTAATTGCTTTTTTCTTGCTTGTATTAAGCGGTATTAGTTGCCCTCCTGCTAATGAAAAAGGTTCACCTTTATTATTTTTTAAAACTCCATCAACAATAACACCTGCTTCACCGCCTGCTTTGAGTACATAGCCTTGTTTATAGGCAGGCTTGAGTTCAAATTCCGAGTAGTCGGGATCGCTTCCTCGTGGTAAAGCAGTGCTATCGACATTAACACTGTTATAGCGATAGTTTGGAAGATTAATAACAGCTGGTTTTCCTGAGGTAGTAACCACGCTTTGATAGTAGTCAGGAAGATCTTTGCCATCAGAGCGAGAGAAGCTTGATCGCCCTTTAACAGCAGCGATGTCTTTGTCTTGATTTTGAGGTCCTGTAATAATCGCAAAGCTATTACGAATGGGTTTGCTAATAGCAATCGTGTTATCCGCAAAGGAGAGTGCTGTTTTAAATTTTGCTTTACTACGTTGGCGATAGTCTGTGTTATTAGCTGATTGGCTAATAGTATGTGATACGCCTATCTCCATCATATCGCCACGATAACTCATATTTCCACTAAGGCTTTTGCTGTCTTGATTTGAAGAATGTGTAATAGATCCTGCGAGGCTATCTTTTCCGATATTTGTTTTCGGGGCGACAAAGAAGGAGCTAATGACACGGTCGTCTAAGCTATTGTAAGAAAGAGTGGCAGAGCGATCGCGTGATCGTTTATTTTCTTTCTCAAAGGGGTAGCGTAAACGAATACTAATTGATTTATCTTTTTCTTTATTATTTTGATAGCGAAGACGAGCAGAGATGGATCGACCTCCATGAAAAGACTTTCTTAGATTTAAACTGGAAGAATAATTGGCATCTTTTTGATCATAACGTGTTTCGCGCTGAATATTCAGGCTTCCTTGCAAGCGGTTTCCTAGAGGTTTGCTCATAGAAGCATATATGCGACTCTCTGTTTTATTGCTTGCGGTGCTTAGTTGATTTTTTTCTTGAGAGTACTCTAAAGCAGAAAAATCTTCTTCAAAGTAATCACCTGCCACACTAAAACTTATCCCTTTTTTAGCACTAGGTGCTCGATAACTGTAACGACTTCCAATCGCATATCGCGCCTTTTTATTTTTAGCTTTAACTGCTCCAACTTTTGCTGTAATGCCACCAATAGGTGTGGCAATCAAGCCATTCACACCGAGTTGGATATTATCCTTATCTCCTACAAAACTAGCACTAGCAGTCACTGTTTCATTAATTCCTTGCTTGTAATAACCACTGACAACGGTTGTGTCGGTATCGTACTGATGTTCATTATTTGCGTAATAAGAGGGTTTACCAATTTCTAGGGCATAGCTTGAGATACCTGGTTGTAATAAACGGGAGTCGTTTAATACAGAGAATTCTTTTTCGCTACGTTGGCCATCCTTGTCTGTAATTTCCAAACGAATGGTATTTGCACCGCTTTCAAAGTGAAGGTCTGTTAGCGTGTATTCACCAGCATCCAGTTTTTTAGTCGCTTTTAAAAAATCATTAATATAAATTTTAACCTCGCTATCTTCTTCTAATTGAAATGTTTTATTTGTCGATAGCTGAGTCTCTTTATAAGGATTTAAAGCCGTTGTTTTTCGTAGGCTAAAACCACCTAAATGAATTGCTCGCTGATAATTTTTTTGCTCACTGCTTATATCACCAATGGTATAACGATGTAAAGACTCGGGTTTATCAATGACTACTTTGGAAGCATCACGAGACCATCTTTTGTCGCGGTCATTTCGCCAACTATGCTGGCTTTCTAATACGACACCCTGCATATTGAGTGTCGCGTTTGCTTGTAAGCGTTGCTGTGTTGTTCCGTTATTATAGTCATGATCGATATTGGCAGTAATATTGGTATAGCCGCTTATTGTTGCTGCTTGGGCAAGATCCTCCTTGTCTGGGTATCTTATTATCTTCCTGTTTTTTTGTCCTAATCGCAATGTAATGGTTGTACGCATTTTAGCGGGCACAAGAAGTTTTAAACTTAGGCTATTTTGGTCAAATTTAGTATGAAAATTAAATGACGCTAGGCGAGTAAGAGAGATTTTTGATGTGTTGCCTATCTTCTTTTGTAGAGCCTGTAGGTATTTAGGCTTAACATAAGGAGTAATGGCTGATATAAACTTTTTGCGTTCAATATGGGTAATATTTTTTCGGTTTTTGCTAAAAACTTTTATTGTTGTTAGTTCGGTATTAGCGATAAGTAAGGTTAGCGATAGCTGTGCTGGCATCTTTTTTTTAGCACCAAAGGCGCTAGCATAGATTGCTTGGAGATCGGCTTCATTCTTTTCCTTAGTATCCTTAGCACTTAGCAAGGTAGAAGTTAAGCAACATAAAATAAAGATACTTATTTTTTTAAAGTAAGAAGCAGAGGGCATGAGGTACGACGATGAGTTATTTTTATTATTAGTTGTGTATGCCTAAAACCTAATGAAAAAAGTAGTAAAGACAGTCTTTAAAGAGCCTCTGAATAGCCTCTATGGGGTAGGCTATCGCGTACTTAAATCAGTTCAGAGACTCTTTTGAAAGGATATTTAAAATTTTAACTGTGCTTGCCAGCTTGTACTTGGATTTATTCCCTGTGGGAGTGGGATGGAAAGATCACGGTACGAACCTGCTAATATATTTTTGCCTTCGGCACCAAATACTTGCTTTCCACGGAGTTCCAACTGTTTTCCATCACCTAATAAATTAATAGTCAAGTTCTCTAACATGGCGTGTTTTGTACCCGTATTGCGTACAGTGAAGATCAGCTTATTTCCTGATTGGCGAATATTACTTACATCAAGCTGAGGATTAACACCTTGTGGCTCAATATAAATAGAACCTACTAAGGTCATCACCATCTGTACTTCTGTTGAATCTCGTTTGGATAATTTCACAGGTACTTGTTCTGCAACAAAGCGATAAGCTAATTCTTTTTTAGGATTCTGCTCTCCTAACCACTGAACTCTAACTTTCTGGGTTTTATGTGCAGGAATAACAGCTTGAGGCGGATAAATCATAAATAAATCATCCGCATTAGATTGCTCTTCAGTTCCATCAGGATGTTGTTTTCTAGTTGTTGTTTTAAATTGAACAGCAATAGGCTTATCACTAGTGTTGCTAACACGAAAGACCTTTTCAGCACCTGCACCAGAAGGTGTTAAAGAGGCGTATAAAGGCTTTAGCTCAAATGCCGAAGCAACCGAAGTAAAAATAAGAAAATAGAGACTGATAATGAGGGGTATTATTTTTATCATAAGTGAAACCATCTTGAAAATTATAATTAACTTTAATCATAAAGATTAATTAGATCATCTGAAATAAAATAACGACAAGAGGTGAGGGGCTTGATGCATTATACGATAGGCAGGGATACTATGAGTTGTTAAGCTTGGATGTTTTATCCTTTATTCTATTAATGGCTTTTGAGCCACTTAATCACTTGTATATCACCCCAATACTTTGCTTTCCAAGGAAATATTCCTGTTATAAATCCAACATGACCGCCTGATGTGGAGAGTACTAACTGCACTTTATCTGCTAGCTCTTCTTCGTTGGGTACTGTTTTGGGGTACATAAAAGGACAGGGCAATCGCATTGAATAATTCTTGAGTTTTAATCAAAACTAGGTTAAGCAAGGTTTTTTTATAGTCATAATAAAACAAAAATAAAAAATGCACTTGCTCAAATATTTTGAAAAAATAGAAGACACTCGTAACACAAATCATAGAAACTATCGCCATAAACTCACTTGAACTACCCGCTGTTTTAGCTTACCTTGTGCACGTTCTTTTGAGTAAAATTTAATAGTAACTTTTATGATAAGAACGTCGTTTACCTGCACGTTGGGTAATAATACCTTCGATTTGGCTTTCTCCAGAAATTTCGATGGTTTCATAAAGGTCGTTTAGAGGTACAAGAAAGTATTTTCCATCAATAATGCGGAGCTGGCGGAAAATATATTCATCCTTATTATCTTTTGCAAACACATAAGAACCATCGCGATAGGCAGTGCTTGGATCAATAATAATAATGCATCCTGCTGCAAATTCAGGCTCCATGCTGTCATCTAATGTGCGTAAGGCAAAAGGTTCGGCGGCCGAACAACCTCCATCACTTAGGTTTTGCTTAAAAGCATCTTGAATTTGTATTTTAGTTTCTTGCATGGGGAGGAATCCTTTAACTATCAGAATAATAAGATATTTATTAAGCTTTGCTCATGTCTTTATTACGACTAAATTCAGTTTCTTGTACATGGCGTTCTGGTATATACCATGCTAATTTTTCATGTAATTGCACCACATGACCAATAATGGTAAGCGTCGGTGCGCGCACACCAGTATCTTTTACTAATTGTGGTAAGTTGCCAACGGTTCCAATGTGTACTCGTTGATTGCGTGTTGTGCCTTGCTCAACTAATGCTGCGGGTGTGTCTGCCGAAAGTCCGTGTGCTTGAAGTTGTTCACTAATAACGCTAATGCCTGTTAAGCCCATATAAAAGACAATA
>JALVDG010000443.1 GCA_027009095.1 Thiotrichaceae bacterium | reverse complement strand
CGCTCCGTAAACTCCGCTCAAACACTTTCACTGCTGATCCATTCTCTCGGGCAAATGCTCGGCGCGGTTAGAATGGGAATTTTGGCTCCGCCTCGCTAACGCATCGGGCGGAGGAAAAAATATGTAATATTTTTTTATATTGCGTAACATCAGGACTTAATTTCTTTAGAGTTCCTAAGGGCAACGATATGTCATTACACGCTCCAAGCTTTTTATCTCGAACTAACTTTGGTCCAAAATCTCTGGCAATTTTTATTGCTTTATTTTTAGGAATGTTTCTTGTTATTCCTGTGGTTAAAGTTTTTATTGTTGCCTTTCAAGACCCATCATCGGGGGCTTTTACACTGGTTAATTTCAACGATTTTTTTAGCTCCTCGCTATTTCAAGAATCTTTTTGGAATTCGTTTTATGTCGCCTCTGTT
This sequence comes from Thiotrichaceae bacterium, assembly GCA_027009095.1. Lineage (GTDB taxonomy): Bacteria > Pseudomonadota > Gammaproteobacteria > Thiotrichales > Thiotrichaceae > JAGLBW01. Next base: position 1,133 of record JALVDG010000443.1, on the reverse strand, counting down.
TCCGTTGTCCTTGCCTCGATTATTGCCCTACCCTTAGCCTACTTCACTTCACGCTTTAATTTTGGTGGAACAGTTATTATCCAAACATTAGGTATCGTACCGCTTATTATGCCACCTTTTGTTGGTGCAGTTGCGATGCAGCTACTCTTTGGTAGTAATGGCAGTGTTAATTTATTATTAGATGATTATTTTGGCTTCACCATTCCTTTTATGGAAGGTCTCAATGGCGTTATTTTTGTACAAAGTATCCACTATTTCCCTTTTATACTCATTAATCTATCAGCAAGTTTAGTTAATATTGATCGCTCAATGGAGGAGTCTGCGCTCTCCTTAGGATCATCAGGCATGCGCTTGTTCCGCCGTATTGTCTTGCCACTTAGTATGCCAGGTTATATTGCTGGTGCTTCTATCGTCTTTTTAAAAGTATTTGATGATTTAGGCACACCACTACTCTTAAATGTTAATAATATGCTTGCTCCACAAGCTTATCTGCGTATTTCTTCTGTGGGTATTTCTGATCCGATGGGCTATGTTATATCTGTTATTCTGGTCGCCTTTTCACTCTTCTCTATGTGGGTTGCCTTCCTTGCAATGCGAGGAAAAGATTATGCTACTACCCAAAAAGGCGGTGGTGGGTTAATGAAACGCGAGCTAAAACCACTCGAAAAGTTTGCTGCTTATGCCATTATATTATTTATTTTAATGGTCGTGCTGTCCCCTCACCTTGCGTTAGGACTCTTATCTTTCGGGACTATTTGGTCATTTAGTGTTTTACCTGATGCCTACACGCTTGCTCACTACACTGAGGTTTTTAACTCCGCAGGTGAGTTTATCAAAAATACTTTATTGTACGCAGGTATGGCAGCAAGCATTGATATTGTTATAGGAACCGCCATTGCTTATATCGTTTGGCGTACAAATATTAAAGGTCGTAAACTGCTTGATTACTTAGCCATGTCGGCTTTGGCAATTCCTGGGGTAGTACTTGGTATTGGCTATTTACGAACCTTTTATCAATTTGATCTACCTTTCTCTGATATTTCATTAGCAAACTTTTGGCTTATTATTGTGATTGCGCTGGCTATACGGCGACTACCCTATGCTCTACGTGCCTGTGTTGCTGCATTACAGCA
>JALVDG010000442.1 GCA_027009095.1 Thiotrichaceae bacterium | reverse complement strand
TTCTGTGATCACAAAACCCAAGGTATTATTTAGCGCCATATTTTCTTTACTACGCGGACCAATCTCCCCCACTAATGCGTAGACATGATCGGTCACCTTTTCTGCTTTAAGCTCAAAAGCAGCGGCGAAGGTGGTAGAGATGCTCGAAAGTAAGCACACGATAAATAGAGTAAAACGTAACATCGTATAAAGCCCCAATAGTATTTTAGAATGACATCATTATATTCACCAAAACAGATATAGTGCAATTTATTTTAGCTTATTTTTATTAATGGAGAATGCAAGGTATACTTTTACGATGCAATTAACTCAACTCACTAAAATACTATCGGATGAAACACGCTTGCGAATTTTGATGTTGCTTACGCAGGGAGAGGAGCTTTGTGTATGTCAATTAACCGCGGTATTAAAGCTGTCACAACCCAAAATCTCCCGTCATCTTGCCATTATGCGCGAAGCTAAGTTATTACAAGACCGCAAAGCGGGTTTGTGGGTTTATTATCGTTTAAATAATGATATTCCCGATTGGGTTTTGAAGGTATTTAAATCATTACATGAAACCGCACTTTCTCAACAACCTTTCCAAACAGATTATCAACTAATAGATTCTCCTCGCATTAAGCAATTAGCCAATTGTAGCAATTAAATAATCGTAACTACTCAGATTAAGGTATCTATAACAGCAAGCACGCCAATAATCACCGCTAATATACTCAAGCTCAGCACCATACCTGCCATAATATCCTTTACTTTTCCTACTGAGGGGTGAATTTCTGGATGTAAATGATCTAGTAATGTTTCTATCGCTGTATTAGCAAGTTCAGCAGCAATGACTAAAGCAATACAGATTATAACGAGCGCCCACCAAATCAAGCTAGGTTTTAGCAATAAAAAAACAATAAAAACCAAAATAGCACTATAGCAATGAAGCCGAAAATTAGATTCTGTTTGGTAGGTGAAACGGATGCCGTTATAAGCATTTTTAAGTTTTTGCTGCATGGGTTGTGATTTCATTTGCATTATATTTTTTGAGTTATAAGACCCCAGAGACTGTGTGAATTAGCAAATAAGGATTCTCTAGTATTAGAAAGAGTAACTACTCAGTATAATCAGTAACTACTCAGATTATGCTCTATTTTATTCGAGCTCAAGGCAAAAGGGCGGAGTTTATTAAGTATAAATAAGCACTTTTAACGCAGAAATTGGAAAAATAGAGTTCAAGCTTGAGTAGTTACTAAAAAACAATCGACAATATAGAGCTAATATGCTTAACCAAGACATCTACAAAAAACAAAGCGATGCCATCTGGGACATCGCTAACCTGCTACGCGGACCTTACCGTCCTCCTCAATATCGTCGCGTTATGATTCCCTTTACAGTATTGCGACGCTTGGATTGTGTGCTTGAAGCAACGAAGGAGGATGTACTAGCTGAATACAAAAGGCTAAAAGCTCAAACCAATAAAGAGGGTGAGCCACTACATAGCAATACCACTATTGAAAAGCTTATCAATCACAAATTTCAGCTTACCTTTTTTAATACCAGTGAATTCACCTTT
>JALVDG010000441.1 GCA_027009095.1 Thiotrichaceae bacterium | reverse complement strand
CATTCTTTAGGGCAAATGCTCGGCGCGGTTAGAATGGGAATTTTGGCTCCGCCTCGCTAACGCATCGGGCGGAGGGAAAAATAGGTAATATTTTTCTATATTGCGTAACATCAGATCTTAAAAAAGATTCCTTAAACAAAAGTGGTCATAAAATGATTAAAAATATAAAGCTCTTATGTCTACTAATTGGTGTTTTATCCAGTTCCGCAGAAGCGCTTGAGTTTGATATAAACGAAGATATTTCCGTTAAAATAAAAGGAAAACTGCAATATGATGCCGCCATTATTGATGATGACAAAGAACGAAAAAAAGATAGCCAGATTAGACGTGCCAGAATCACCGCCATTACCAAGTTTGGCAAAGATGTAAAAGCCAAACTTAAGTACGATATTAAAGACTCTAGCCCTAGCGTTGAGAGTGCCTATATTGAATATAATGGTATCGATAAAACCAGTATCAGACTAGGTAATGTTAGTCATATCTCAGGACTAGAAAATAGCGCTAGCTCTAGCCAAACACCTTTTATGGAAGGCGCATCGGTTAATGAATTACTCCCTGACAGTGGAGTAGGCATCCAAGTAAATCACTATGATAATAACTGGACAATAAGCGGTAGCGTTACGGGCGATAATATTGATTCTTTAGATGAGTTTAGCGATAAAATATCTGCCAAAGAAGTTATTACAACACGGGCTACAGCCGTACTATACAAAAAAGATGATCGCCTACTACACCTTGGAGGCACACTTAGCAGAACAGATCCTCATGGTAAAAAGGTAAAATTTCGCTCCAGAGCAGGTAGTAAATTATCAGATGTTGTTGCAAGCACGGGCAAACTCAAACATATTGATAATTATTTTACCGAAGGCTTAGAAGTCGCATGGCAACAAGGTGGCTTATTACTCCAAGGGGAATACATACAAACACAGTTAAATGCCAGCGACTACAAAAAAAATAATATTGATGGTTGGTATGCAAGCGCTGCCTATGCTTTGTCGGGAGCACCTCATAAATACAATAAAAAGAAAGGCGTATTTTCAGCACCAAAAATCAAAAAAAATGCAAGCAATGTAGAACTTGTTGCGAGAGTAGGCGAACTCAAACTAAACTCTAAAACACTCTCAGGTGGCATCGTAAAAAGTAAAAATATTGGTGCAAACTACTATATAAACGATACAACCCGCCTAATGCTTGATTACAGCACAACAGATGTTGAATCTGGAAAAAATAGGCAAATTGATACAACTGATGCATTGCAGGCTCGATTTCAAATATCGTTTTACTAACTGATGTTACGCAGCCACTCTTTACAATATCAGTGAAAGTTTTCGTAGCCCTTTTAAATTTAGGTTCATTTACTCTATTCCGTAACAGGGCTACGACTTACTTTCTTTTGCGTCGCCAAAAGAAAGTAAGCAAAGAAAAGGCGACCCAGCTAACCGCTTACTCCTCCGCTTTACCCTAAAGAATGGGCAGTGAAAAAACTCGCTCCGTAAACTCCGCTCAAACAGCTTTCACTGCTAGTCCATTCTTTAGGGCAAATGCTCGGCGCGGTTAGAAT
>JALVDG010000440.1 GCA_027009095.1 Thiotrichaceae bacterium | reverse complement strand
ACCGCTATAAAGTTTGTATCAGAAAAAGTAGGTCAAGACAAAATAGCGGAAGCTTTCCATATTGCACGAATTGCTATGGTTCTTTCTTTAGTCATTAGTACATTAATACTTGTAACTTTATTTACTTTTACTGCTGAAATAACTAGTTTTTTTGATGATAGTTTCAATCAATCAGTTAATATTCGTTTAGCCTTCACTCTAGGATTTATATTGCTTTTCTTTCAAGGCATTGATGACATGCTAATTGGCATAATACATGGGACATTTAACTTTAAACTAGGCGCAATAATTGAACTATCCACAAGGATTCCTTTAGGTATATCAATAATAATAAGCACTTATTTGCATCATTCCTTAATAGAGGTGCTAGTAATAATGATGTTTTCTTCATTGGTAAAAACCACATTACGTGTTTGGGCTTTAAAAAAAATGTACAACCAAAATTTACTATCAGGAGTATTTGACAAAAAAATAGCAAAGCAAGTTTTAATTTATACAAAATGGTTATTTTTACAAAACTTGGGGTCTCATGTTTTTTCCTCTGCTGACAAGTTACTAATCGGGTCATTTTTAGGTGCTTCTGAATTAGCACGTTATAATATTTGCACTCAAATTCCTCAGTATGTTTTTTCTATATCCAATTCATTTATGTCAACGCTATTTCCACTAATAAGCGCTAAGCAAGCTAAAAATAAAGAAGGAACAAATTATATTCCACTTAAACAAGTCTTATCCTTATGTATTATTTCTACATTGCCATTATTATTTATTTATGTGATTTCCAATCACATATTAACAATATGGATAAATGAAGACTTTAGCAATAATAATTATTCTCTATTTATAGCTCTGATTGGCATATTTTTCATCCTTTCAGTCAGTATTCCCTTCCATTATATTCTGATGGGTTTAGGGAAAATAAAATTGATCACAATTGCAAGCATCTTTGCAATTACAATAACCCTCTTAATGATGTATTATCTACTTACTTTAGGAATAATTGGGCTACTATATTCCAAGTTGTTTTATTCCGTATTACTGTTTCTACTTTTCCTCTATTTTTACAAAAGAACTACTTATGTTAAAAAAGATATTTCCTAATAAACTTGTAACTTTTTTCCCTAGATTAAAAACGAAATACTATAAGTTTATTTATCCTAATAGCAACAATACTATTGTTAAACAGACTCATTTTATGGGTGCGAACCTTTTAGTTATCGCCAATGAAACAGTTGGCCAACAAATATTGGCTGATAGCTTTGAAAGTGCTGATATTCAATTTTTAATTGGCTCTATTCAAGAAAATGATGTGTTTTTTGACATTGGAGCTAATGTGGGTGTATTTAGCATTTTAGCAAAAAGTAAGATTCCTTCTAGTTTTGTACATTCATTTGAACCAATACCCTTAAACTGCTCGCTAATAAGACTCTCTTCTCAGATAAATAATATGCAGTCTATTATCATCAATGAATGTGTTTTATCTAATGTAGAAGGTACTTTTTCTTTTTCCAAGTGTGAAGATAGCGCTTTTTCTTCAATAAACAATACTGGCAGATCAAAAG
>JALVDG010000439.1 GCA_027009095.1 Thiotrichaceae bacterium | reverse complement strand
ATACGTTTTTTATAAAAAACACTGTTATTAAGTGGGAGAGCTCTAAAGAATGAAACATTTAAGTAAGATAATTATTTTATTTTTAATATTCAGTTTTACATCCATAGCAAGTGCTAAGAATGTAGCGGCCGAAACAGCGGTATTAAAAGCAAATAATGCAATTTTTGCTGAGTTGGAAAAGCGTAAAGCAGAGCTTAAAAGCAATCCTAAAATACTGCAAAGCATTGTTGAAAAACAAGTTACGCCATTTATTGATTTTGAAGCGATGGCTAAGTTGACGCTTGGTAAGCAATGGAAAAAAGCTTCTCAAGATCAACGAGTACGCTTTGTTAAAGCTTATCGTACGATGTTAATTAATAGCTACGCAAAAAATATGATTGCTTATGCGGGTGCGGCAATGACGATAAAAAGTTCGATGTCTGGAGGTCGCCCTGGTTATGAAGTAGTGCGTACTTTGATTACACCAAAAGGTAGAGCCGCCGTCGAAGCGAATTATGATGTCAGAAATAAATCGGGAAGTTGGAAGGCTTATAATATTGAAATACTAGGTCTTAATCTCATCACAAATTTTCGTACAAACTTTACACGAGAAATTTCTCGTACAGGTTTAGATGCTTTAATTGCTCGATTAGAAAAAAATAATGCCTCCTAAACAGGCGGTGAAACTTATCTCTAATGCTTCAGGCTATCTATTGCAAGGTAGCTTGAACTACGACTCTATTACAGACTTAATTCCCCTAAAAATAAGTCAAATTGATGCTACTACCGTAAGCGTTGATTGTGCAGGTTTAGAGCGTATTGATAGTGCTGGCATTGCATTGTTAATACAGTGGCAGCGTGAATGCGAAAGTCATCATAAAAAATTACTCTTATTAAATTTGCCTTCGCAAGCAACTTCTTTGCTTAAAGCAAATCAATTAACAGATTTTTTTCAGACCTCAGATAAAGCATTGCTTTGATTTATTGATGTTGTAAATTATTGTATCCAATAAAACTATTTGTTGCTTATTTATAATGAAAATTTAGAGCCAAGTGTAAGAGGTTTAATGTAGTATTCGTGCTCCACTGTAAAATTGATATCTTGGATATATGAAATTGCTAGCACCTGCAAAACTAAATTTATTCTTACACATTACAGGACGACGTGATGATGGTTATCATCTGCTACAAACTGTTTTTCAATTTTTAGACTATGCCGATGAAATAGAATTAAGCGCACGTGAAGATGGAGAGATAAAGCGTTTGTCGGGTTTAGAAGCTGTTAGTGCCGAAGATGATTTAGTCGTAAAGGCAGCTTCTCTACTAAAACAATATACTCAAACCAGTTATGGTGTTGATATTAGTGTTAATAAAAAGCTTCCTGTAGGTGGTGGGCTAGGTGGTGGTAGTTCTGATGCTGCAACAGTTTTAGTCGGTTTAAATCAACTGTGGTCATGTAACTTGTCCATCAGTCAATTAGCGGATTTAGGCTTGAGTCTAGGAGCGGATATTCCCGTTTTTGTGTATGGGAGGGCTGCTTGGGCAGAAGGTATAGGGGAGCAATTAGAGCCGATAGATTTGCCTGAGAACTGGTTTGTTGTCGTTCATCCTAAAGTTTTTGTCTCAACAGCTGAAATTTTTTCAGATAAGGGATTGACACGGGATTGTGAACCATTCAAAATAGCGCGCTTTCTTGAGGGGTACGGTTCAAATGTTTTTGAGCCAGTAGTGAGAGAAAAATACCAAGAAGTAGCGAAAGCATTAAACTGGTTGTCATCTTACTCTCCAGCACGTTTAACAGGAAGTGGAAGCTGTATTTTTGCTAAATTTTCAAATAAAATAGTTGCTCAAAGTGTACTAAATGAGTTACCTTCTCGGTGGTTCGGATTTATAGCAAAAGGGCTTAATAAGTCACCATTGTATACAAGCCTTGAGAAAGAAATGTAAAACGCAATTGGGTCGTCGCCAAGCGGTAAGGCACCGGGTTTTGATCCCGTTATTCGTAGGTTCGATCCCTACCGACCCAGCCATATTTTTATTAGGAAGCCATAATGGCTTCCTTTTTTAGTTATATTCTTTATTAATTTAGCGCGAGAGCAAATCATGCCTGATGTAGATAGGATGATGATATTTGCAGGTAATGCAAACCCACAGCTTGCTCAGGCCGTTGCCAACCATATCGGTGTCCCCTTAGGAAAAGCAACCGTATCCCAATTTAGTGATGGTGAAGTTCATCTTGAAATTTTGGAAAATGTTCGCGGTTGTGATGTTTTCGTAGTCCAGCCTACTTGCGCCCCGACTAATGACAATTTCATGGAGTTGTTAATCATGATCGATGCGCTTTATCGCGCTTCGGCAGGGCGTGTTACTGCGGTCATCCCTTATTTTGGTTATGCTCGTCAAGACAGGCGTGTACGCTCTCGGCGTGTACCTATCTCTGCAAAGTTAGTTGCAGATATGCTATTAACGAGTCATGTAGATCGTATTTTAACGATTGATTTGCATTCAGATCAAATTCAAGGCTTCTTTGATCTACCTGTCGATAATATCTATGCATCAGGTGTATTAGGTGCAGATATAGAAGAAAAGCAATACAAGAATTTATGTGTTGTGTCTCCCGATGTTGGTGGTGTCGTTCGTGCAAGAGCACTAGCAAAAGCGTTGGGAGATATAGAGCTGGCTATTATTGATAAGCGTCGCCCTGAACCAAATGTATCTGCTGTTATGCACATTATTGGTGATGTTAAGGGTAAGACCTGTGTACTAATTGACGATTTAGTAGACACTGCTGGTACACTTTGTCATGCCGCAGAGGCATTAAAAGCACATGGTGCGAGTAAAGTTGTCGCCTATGCCACTCATCCTGTTTTTTCAGGTAAGGCGATAGATAATATCGATGCTTCAGACTTAGATGAAGTGATAGTGACCAATACCATTCCTTTGAGTAAAGCAGCAGAAAAGTGTACTAAAATACGTCAACTTTCGATTGCTAAAGTACTGTCGGAATCTATTGAGCGTATTTACAGAGAACAATCAATTAGTGATTTATTCTCGGATGTAGATTTTTAGAATTCCTATAAAGTCAGTTCGATTTCGTAATCCTCTTGTGGGGTGTTTTTTGTAAGTTCTGGTCGCGGAATTTACTATTTTATGTTTTGTATTATTTTGGAGAATACTCATGGCAAACACTTACAGTTTGACCGCTATTACACGTAACGACCTAGGGAAAGGAGCGAGCCGCCGCCTACGTCGTGAAAATTTAGTGCCAGCAATTATATACGGTGGTTCTGGTGAACCTGTGCCGATTTCTTTAAAGAGAAATGAAATAGATCGCAACTTGTTAGATGAAGCATTTTACTCTTCGCTTATTACGCTTAGTGTTGATGGAAAAAAAGAAGTTGTTGTATTGCGTGACTTACAGCGCCATCCGGCAAAACCAATCGTTCTACATGCTGACTTGCAACGTATAACCGATGATGAGGAAATTAAAGTGGTTGTACCACTTCATTTTATTAATGAAGATATAGCACCAGGTGTTAAAATGGATGGTGGTAATGTTAACCGTCTAGTGGTTGATATTGAAGTTTCTTGTCTTCCGAAAAATATCCCTGAGTTTATTGATGTTGATTTAAGTAAGTTAGAAAAGGGTAATTCAATTCATTTGTCTGAAGTTGAACTACCTGAAGGTGTTAGATCGACACAGCTAGCTTATGGTGAAGAACACAACTTGGCGATAGTGTCTATTTATTAAGGGCAATAAAAGTTCGTCTAGTTTAAGAAGATATCTCTGTCTTTTTCTTATAGGCTGAGATAATTTATAAAGAAAACCCTAAATAAATTGTATTTAGGGTTTTCTTGTATAAGCACTATTGAAAGTGTATAAAACACGAAATTTTCAACCAACGGTTCTGCCGTCACGTATAAAAGCGAGTCATTCTTTATGGCTAAAACTGCCATACAATTAATAGTTGGTCTGGGAAACCCAGGCTCAAAATATGACAAAACACGGCATAATGCTGGTTTTTGGTTTGTCGATGAGCTTGCCAGACGTTATTCCGCAAGCTTCAAACTTGAGAGTAAATTCTCAGGGGCAGTTAGCAAAGCAGTTATCGAAGGTCATACTGTTTGGTTATTAAAACCAACCACTTTTATGAATAAAAGTGGTCTAGCCGCAAAGCAACTATCATCCTTTTATAAAATTCCTGTCGAAAATATATTAGTTGCACACGATGAGTTAGATCTACCTGCTGGTGCAATTCGCTTAAAATCTAGTGGCGGACATGGAGGTCACAATGGCTTGCGTGATTTGCATGCACATATAACAAAAGAATACTGGCGTTTACGTCTTGGTATAGGTCATCCTGGGGATCGTAATAAAGTGGTTGATTATGTATTATCCCAGCCAAGCAAAAACGAAGAAATAGAGATATTACGCGGTATTGATCGTGCCGCTGATGACATTAAAATGATTTTAGAAGGCGATATGCAAAAAGCAATGAACAGTTTGCATACCGATCCGCATAATTAGGAAGTATAGATATGGGTTTTAAATGTGGCATTGTTGGCTTACCAAATGTAGGCAAATCAACACTCTTTAACGCACTCACTAAAGCAGGAATACAAGCCGAAAACTATCCATTTTGTACGATTGAACCAAATGTTGGCATCGTGCCTGTACCTGATTTACGTATTGATGAACTGGCTAAAATTGTAAAACCTGAGCGTACGCTACCAACGACAATGGAATTTGTTGATATTGCAGGTTTAGTTGCAGGTGCATCAAAAGGCGAAGGTCTGGGTAATCAATTCTTAGCCCATATCCGTGAGACAGACGCTATTGCGCAAGTAGTACGCTGTTTTGATGATGATGATATTGTGCATGTTGACGGTAAAATTGATCCAGTGTCCGACATTGAAACCATCAATACAGAATTAGCGTTAGCAGATTTAGATACTGTTGAAAAAGCAATAAAACGTGTAATGCGTACTGCCAGATCAGGCAATAAAGAAGCTATCGCCCAATTAGACTTATATGAGCGCATGTATAAGCATTTAGGCGAAGGTCATTCTGCTCGATCTTTTGAGCTAACAGATGATGAAAAATTGCTAGTAAGAGAGTTACATCTTATCTCTATCAAGCCAATTTTATTTGTTGCTAATGTAGCGGAAGATGGTTTTGAAAATAACCCCTATCTTGATCAAGTAAAAGAAATAGCAGAGCAAGAAAATGCCGAAGTAGTCGCTGTTTGTGCCTCTATGGAAGCAGAAATGTCTCAACTTGATGATGAAGAGCGAGATGAATTTTTAGAAGATCTAGGCTTAGATGAACCAGGTTTAAATCGAGTTATTCGCTCAGGCTACTCATTACTTGATCTACAAACATTTTTTACCGCAGGTGTAAAAGAAGTGCGTGCATGGACAGTACACAAAGGCGCAACTGCACCGAATGGAGCAGGGCGTATACACACAGATTTTGAGCGCGGGTTTATTCGTGCAGAAGTCATTGCTTATGATGATTTTATTAAATACGGTGGCGAGCAAGGAGCAAAAGACGCAGGAAAATGGCGTTTAGAAGGCAAAGATTACATTTTAGCAGAAGGCGATGTGGTTCATTATAGATTTAATGTTTAGACTCTATAAAAAAACATAAGCGATTTACAGAAAGTAGGTTGACAGTTGAGCTTGCAGCCTATATATTCTCGTCCCTCAGTAAGTACTGAAAAGGCTGCATAGCTCAGTTGGTTAGAGCACATCACTCATAATGATGGGGTCCCTAGTTCAAATCTAGGTGCAGCCACCATATTAGAATATCAGGGTTTCAAGTCCTGATAGATCATAAACATTCTTCTTGAATAATTCTGGTTTCTTTTTATACCATTCTTTTAATTTCCATAAAGAAGGTTTAAACCTTCGCCTTTAGGCGAATAGATTTTATCTATGATACTTATAAAAATACTTCGAACACTTTTAGCTTATAGAATCAATCAGTTAAATTTCCGAGTTGAATTAATTGCATGTTAGGGTGTTTACCTAACATGCAGTTAAATACAATATATTTGTAACTTTTTTGATTTTATATATTTATTAAATCAAAAAACTGTCCGATGTATTGACATAAAAAAGACCCCTAAAAGGAGTCTCCTCGTAAAAACTAGCTGATATTACTCCTCGGCAGTTTCCTCTCCTTCACTTGCCGCATCAGCTTTTGCTTCTTTCATGCTTAAACGCATACGACCTTGGCGGTCGATTTCAAGCAATTTAACGCTGACGATATCACCTTCTTTCAGGTGATCTGTTACTTTTTCTACACGTTCTGCGCTGATTTGCGAGATGTGAACTAAGCCATCTTTACCTGGTAGAATGGTGACGAATGCACCGAAGTCCATAATCTTGGCAACTTTACCTTCATAGATTTTGCCAACTTCAGCTTCTGCTGTGATGTCTTCGATCATTTTCTTTGCCGCATTGGCTGCAATGCCATCAACGGCTGATATTTTGATGCTGCCGTTGTCATCAATATCAACTTGTGCGCCTGTTGCATCTGCAATGCCACGAATGGTCTCGCCGCCTTTACCTATCACTTCACGAATCTTATCTTTATTGATTTTCATGGTGACATAACGTGGTGCGTATTCAGAGATTTCTTCGCGTGGT
>JALVDG010000438.1 GCA_027009095.1 Thiotrichaceae bacterium | reverse complement strand
ACGACGTTTTAAGCGTATCCAAAAATGTGGCTTACAAGTGCTAGCAAGCTCTTGTTTACGCAAGGCAATATTTTCTTCGGAAAGCTCGTTTTGATAACGGTAAATTGCGCGGATATTGTCGATATCGTCACGATAAAGAATATAGGAGTTAATCGGGTTGCCATGCGAGTTTTGTACTTCTCGTGAAAAGTGTAACTCCATACCATTAGAGTAAAGAACTACTTTCCCCCATATCTTTTTATTATTTTGCATTTCAATGGTGGTATGAAAACCATCAATATCTTTCAGTACACGGTCACGCTTACGCCACTGGGTTAAATTAGTGATTAATGCACCAAGGAATATAAATCCAAGCGTGAGAAAGAAAAGCTTATCCATCGTCTAGGTGTTTTGTTCTACTTTAATTTTTACATCACGCAATTCTTTCGGTAGAACAAAGGTAACATCCTCAAGAATCCCCCGATTATCAGGCATTATTTCAACGCCAAGCTCCTTTAAACGATCAATCACACGATCAACCAATATTTCTGGGGCAGAAGCACCTGCTGTAACACCGATACGTTGTTTTCCTTCTAGCCATTTCGGATCAATATCCTCTGCAACATCAATCAAATAGGCTGGAATATTACGCTTCTCGGCAATTTCGCGTAGACGGTTCGAATTAGAGCTATTCGGTGAGCCAACTACTAAAACTAAATCACATTCATCTGATAAATTCTTTAAGGCATCTTGACGATTTTGTGTGGCGTAGCAAATATCCCCCTTTTTAGGGCTTTTAATGGAAGGAAAGCGTTTGCGTAAGGCATTAATGACAATCATACAATCATCAATCGATAGGGTTGTTTGTGTAACAAAAGCCAAATTATCAGGGTTGTCAACCGTGAGAGAAGCAACCTCTTCAGGAGAATCAACACGATAAATTTTGCCACCAAATGAGGTATCATACTGCCCCATTGTACCGATAACTTCAGGATGACCTTTATGACCAATAAGTATTGCCTCGCGACCTTCACGACTATAACGCAATACTTCCATATGTACTTTAGTGACTAATGGGCAGGTTGCATCAAATACTTTTAAACCTCGTTTTTTGGCATTTTCTTGTACACTACGGGATACACCATGTGCGCTGAAAATAACCGTTGCTCCATCGGGCACTTCATCAAGCTCTTTAACAAAAATAGCCCCTTTATCGCGTAGATTATTGACGACATAACGGTTGTGTACAACCTCGTTTCGTACATAAATAGGTGCACCGAGTAACTCAATGGCACGATCAACAATATCAATGGCACGATCAACTCCAGCACAAAAGCCACGAGGATTGGCGAGGATAGCTTGCATATTTTTATAGTCCTTTGCTAATTACGTCTAGTCGAGAGTATAGACACTCTGTATCTATGTGTCAGTTTTTAGGTACTTTACTGGTAGCGCGGTAGGTCGGCTAAGATGCGCATTGCACTAAACTAAAACTCAAGATGTAATCTGTCTGCGCATCGCCAGCCGACAATATAAAGCCTCAATCTTTGTGAAATCACGCCACCCGACAAAGTTTTCCAGAGGATGATT
>JALVDG010000437.1 GCA_027009095.1 Thiotrichaceae bacterium | reverse complement strand
GCATTGATTACAAAAATAGCGGCGGGCAGCAACGGTGGAGTGAGCATTGCCATCACGGTCAGCAAAGTGTGTTTGACTAATCTTGGTTGCACCATAAGTTTTAGCATTTTTCCAACTATGACAAGAGAGGCATTTATTATTATTTTTTGTAATTCGATACTCACGCACACGATGTGGCACTAAAGGCGGTTGTTGAAAATAATTACGCATAATCGGTGGTCTATCAGCGGGTAATTGTTTTACGCTGGCTTTTTGCGCTTCTTCTTTAATGGCATTATTGCCACGCAAAGAGGATATACCTGTAAAGGGTATGCTTGGCATGGTTTTTTTAGTGACCATCGGCTTAGCCTTTGCTTCGGGTTCTTTTGTGGATGATGTTGTGGCTACTTGCTCGGTGTCTGTTGTCGCCGCGGGGCTTTCTGCTGCTTTATTTTTATCAACCACTGCGGTGGCAGGTGCGGCTTCTTTGCTTTCGGTTGGTGTTGTTTCTTCCGCAAATATGCTGTCGCTAACCCCCAGTATTGCCATACTCAATGCAATACTTAATACCCTTTTATTTTTCATCTTATAACCTCTCTCATCTCAATTTTTTTATGTACGATTGAAACCTAAAAACATCCTCAGCACAGACATCAATACAACGTCCGCAGTTTGTGCATTGGCTCGATGTGATCACTGACGATATACCTTTGGCAGCACCTTTTAAGGGTTGTTTTATAATCTGTTGTTCAGGGCAAACCAGAAAACAGTCCATACAGTCATCACATTTCTCACGCTGATAAGCATCCACTCGAATCAGTGGTTTATGACCTAGTAAGCTATAAAAAGCCCCCACAGGACAAAGATGCCCACACCATGCGCGACGGCTGACGGCAAAATCGAGCAGAAAAATAGCAAGTATCATGCCCCATGCTAAACCAATGCCAAACACTAGCCCACGAAACACGATGGATACGGGGTTGATTAATTCCCATGCTAATGTGCCTGTGATAAAGGAAAGCAATAGGGTGAAGGCTAATATCCAGTAGCGGCTATTGCGTGTCATGACTACGCCACCTTTAATCTTTAACTTTGCTCGTAACCATGCGGCAATATCGGTGACAATATTAATGGGACAAACCCAACTACAATACACTCGACCACCAACGACAAAGTAAAAACAAGCAACAATCAGTGCGCCTATAAACCCTGTGCTAATTGGCGATTGTCCTGCAACAATAGACTGTAATAAGACATAGGGATCAGTCAGTGGAATTGTATTTAAGGTTAGACTGCTGGCTAAATTGCCTTTAATCAGCCAAATTTCTGTTAGCTTGGCAAACCAAGGGCTGAGTATAAATAAGGCTAAAATAGAGAGTTGACTCAAACGACGTAAGATTAGCCATTTGTGCGCCCCAATCCAACCTTTGGCGACAATCGCCTCTGCACCTGCGTTTATTCCCTTAGACTTCATTACAAGCCACCTTTACGGTTAAGGGTATCTAGTGGATTGCTCGAAAACGGGCTATCCTCTTGCCTTTCGGAATCACCTATTTTCTTTTCGCCTTTTTTAATTAAGCCTTTGCCCGAATAGTCATAATCCATACCCTCAGGCAAATTAAAACGATGTTTAGCATCGGGGCTAACCAAAGAGCCACCTGCGCGTTGCTTTTCTTTCCAGCCTAAACGGTAATGAGGCGATCCACCTGATTTGGCTAAATGTGAGGGGATTACTTTAATCGCTGATTCGCCTTCAAGAATGCAAGCTTCTTCACATTTTCCACAGCCCGTACAGGCATCAGAATGTACTACAGGGACTTGATAAGCGTGCATTCCTGTACGTCTATTGTGACGTGTATCTAAGGTTATCGCTTTATCGCGCACAGGGCAGACGTTATAACAAACCTCGCAACGTAAGCCTTGAAAAGCAATACAACCTTCTTTATCGATCACCACCGCTAGCCCCATGCGCGCATCATCAATATGTGTCAGTTGATGGTTTAATGCACCCGTAGGGCAAGCGACCACACAAGGAATATCCTCACACATTTCGCAAGGCGTTTGCCGTGCAACAAAATACGGCGTGCCTGTAGCAATGGCACTGCCTAGCTCGGCAAGATGTAAAGTGTCGTAAGGGCAATCACGCACACATAAGCCACAACGGACACAAGCACCTAAAAAATCGGCTTCATCCAATGCCCCAGGTGGGCGAATCGCTTGTGCGGGTAGCATTGCCTTGCTTTGACGCGCATATAAGCCCAACCCCAAGGCTGCCAAACTGACAGCACTGGCTGTTTTAACGGATTCCGCTAAAAATTTTCGTCTGGACTTATCCATTATTCTGACTCATTTATGACTTAGGAACTTACCTATGCCTTAACAATTTTAATCGCACATTTTTTATAGTCCGTTTCTTTTGAGATCGGACAAGTAGCATCTAGCGTGACTTTATTAATAAGACGACTGGCATCAAACCAAGGCACAAATACCAAACCAACAGGCGGTTTATTACGCCCACGGGTTTCGACATTGGCAATAATCTCACCACGACGACTAATGATTTTTGCCGCCATGCCGCGTTGTAAGCCACGCTTTTTAGCATCATCAGGGTGCATAAAGACAACCGCATCAGGTACAGCACGATATAACTCAGGGACACGACGTGTCATAGAGCCTGAATGCCAATGCTCAAGTACGCGTCCTGTACAGAGCCACATATCGTAGTCTTTATCAGGCATTTCAGGAGGTTGCTCATAGGGTAAGGCAAAGATATTGGCAGTACCGTCTTTATGCCCGTAGAAATCCACTTCTTTACCTTCGCGTACTTGTGGGTCATAGCCTTTACGGTAACGCCATAAGGTTTCTTTGCCATCAATTACGGGCCAACGTATACCACGCGCTTTATGGTAAGCATCGAACTCCGCGAGGGCGTGTACTTTCCCTTTAGGACTGTTGATAGTAATATCGCGATATTCTTCAAATAAGCCTTTTTGTAAATAGAAGCCGAAAGCATCCATCTCATCATTAGAATAGCTATTACCGCGATCATCTTTGACTTGTTGCTTAGGGTATTTATCTACATTGCCGTTTTTATACAGCACTTCAAAGAGGGTTTTTCCTGCAAGCTCAGGTTGTTTGGCAATAAGCTCTGCGGGCCAAGCGTCTTCTACTTTAAAGCGTTTTGAAAACTCAACCAGTTGCCATAAATCGGAACGCGCTCCCTCTGGGGCTTTAACTTGTTGTCGCCAGAATTGAGTACGACGCTCGGCATTACCGTATGCCCCTTCTTTTTCTGTCCACATTGCCGTGGGTAGAATTAAATCGGCAGCCATTGCGGTGACGGTAGGGTAGGGGTCGGAAACAACAATAAAGTTTTCGGGGTTACGATAACCAGGATAGGTCTCTTCATTAAGATTAGCCGCAGCCTGCATATTATTATTACACTGCACCCAATACACATTGAGCTTGCCATCTTTGAGCATACGGTTTTGTAACACCGCATGATAGCCTGGTTTTCCTGGAATAGTGCCCTCTGGTAATCTCCAAACCTTCTCGACAAAATCACGATGCTTTTTCTTTTTGACCACTAAATCGGCAGGCAAACGATGTGAGAATGTACCAACTTCACGCGCTGTACCACAGGCAGACGGTTGCCCTGTGAGTGAGAAAGGTCCATTACCTGGCTCAGAGATTTTACCTGTTAGCAGATGCACGTTATACATCAAGTTATTAGCCCAAGAACCACGGGTATGCTGGTTAAATCCCATTGTCCAGTAAGAAACAACCTTACGTTTAGGGTCGGCATAAAGCTTGGCTAATTCTTCCAGTGATTCTTTGGGTACACCTGAAATTTCATGCGCTTTATCAAGGGTGTATTCACTTACATATTCTTTATATTCTTCAAAGCTCATCGGCTCGGATGCTTTTGCCTTTTTCGCGTTTTTAGCTGCTTTTTCTAAAGGATGATCAGGGCGCAGACCATAACCAATATCAGTCACACCACGGCGGAATTTAACGTGTTTCTTCACAAAATCTTCATTCACCGCATCATTTTGAATAATATAATTGGCGATGTAGTTCAGCATGGCTAAATCAGACTGCGGATTAAACACAATCGGTAAATCGGCTAAATCAAAACTACGGTGTTCATAGGTTGATAGCACCGCCACTTTGACATCTTTTCCTGTGAGACGACGATCAGTTAAACGCGTCCATAAAATGGGGTGCATTTCTGCCATATTCGAGCCCCACAATACAAAGGCATCGGCATTTTCCAAATCATCATAGCAACCCATTGGCTCATCCGAACCAAAGGTACGAATAAACCCTGCCACCGCAGATGCCATACAGTGACGCGCATTCGGATCAATATGATTAGAGCGAAAGCCCGCTTTCATTAACTTCGATGCCGCATAACCTTCAAAAATTGTCCACTGACCTGAGCCAAACATGCCCACGGTAGAGGTCATTTCCTCTGGTTTTTTCCCTTTATTGCTTGCCATGTCCTTTTTAAGTGCGGCTTTCCACTTTTCTTCCATAATATCGAACGCTTCATCCCAAGAGACGGGGGTGAAGTCACCTTCTTTATCATATTTACCGTTTTTCTTACGCAATAAAGGCGTGGTTAAGCGATCTTTTCCATACATGATTTTCGACAGAAAATAACCTTTAATACAGTTTAAGCCACGATTAACAGGAGCATCAGGGTCGCCCTGTGTTGCCACAATGCGTCCATCTTTCGTACCGACTAAAACAGAACAGCCCGTACCACAAAAACGACAAGGGGCTTTATCCCAACGAATTTTAGTATCCTTCGCTTCGGCTGTTTTTACCCAAGGGATGCTTATCCCCGCAGCGGTTGCAACGGCTGCCACGGCATTTGTTTTAATAAAATCACGTCTCTTCATAAAAGGATTCCTCATCGGTTGTTGGGCTATCAATTCAAGGTAGCCATGCAGCCTTAGTATTGATTGTTAAGGAGCTGTATTCGTTTCAAGTGCTTGTTCTTCAAGTGTTTCGGTATGTTGATAAATCATGGAGGCAGAAATAACCCCCTTGAGTTTTTGTAAGGCGCTAATACGCTCCCCTGTGTCTTTATAGCTATTGGACTCGACAGTAATCACCATTTTGCCATCCTCGCCAATACCATGAATTTCCAAGCCCGCGATCTGCAACATGCGCGCTTTAACCTCATCAACTTTGTCAGGAAGCACCTGCGCCATCACCCCGCAGATGCTAATGGTGTCCGAAGTATCCTTTGTGGCTGTCATCTAAGCACCTTCCGTCTGTTTAATTTCGATAGATTGATTTGGGCAGACATAAACACACGCACCACAAGCGGTACATTGCCCTTGTTCTATAATGGGTCGTGCGATGCCACCGACTTGTATCTGAAAGCGAATCGCACGCGTCTCACAATGATCGCCACAACTACGGCAAGTAATGCGATTAAGTGATAAACAGCTATCCAGCACATTCACTTGCAATGCCCACGCATCCTTTGTGCTACGCTGTTCGGTAAGAAAAACCGCCTCTTCGCAGCTATTAGCGCATTTCTCACAAAAGGTACATTCACCGCGTGAAAAATCGATTTCAGGATAATTGCCATCACCCTTGATAAGAATGTTTTCAGGACAAGCCTCAATACAGTTATCACAACGCGAGCATTGCTCAACAAAGGCATCAAAAGGCAACGTCCACGGCGGACGTATCGCCATTTTATTCAGCTTAGGACTGCGACCCCGTAAGAAGGCACGTCGATGTAGGTCAGGTCCTGCCATAGTTTTTGCGCTACTGTGTATTGTTAATATTTTTTAATATACGCTAAGCACTAAAATGAATCGTTAACCTAGATCAATGTAATTTTATTTTTGCTTTGAAAGGGTGGGAGATTGTAGATAGCGAAGGGATATTTTAAGTTGTTATGCAAAATAATTATCCCTTACTTTATGCTAGTATTTGGTGATGCAACAGATAGCGTAGTACAACGGTGATGGGCAATAAAGGTAAGTAAAAAGTGAAAAAACTCCCTATTGGTATTCAAACTTTTCAAGATATACGCAATGAAGATTATGTGTATGTGGATAAAACAGACATTGCCTTAAAATTAATTGAAAATGGACGTTATTATTTTCTCTCTCGCCCACGTCGCTTTGGGAAATCGCTTTTTATTGACACGTTGCAAGATATTTTTCAAGGAAAACAAGCGCTATTCAAAGATCTAGCAATCCATGAGCAATGGGACTGGAGAACCACCTATCCTGTTATAAAAATCAGTTTTGGCGCAGGGGTGCATCAAGGAGATAATGCACAAGATGCTTTAGACCGCACCATTATCAGCATTCTAAAACATAATCAAAAACGTCTAAAACTTCGCTGTGAAAATATCACCGATGCTAAGGAATGTTTTGCCGAGCTAATCGAAGCTGCCTATGATGAATATGGCAAAGTAGTGATACTAGTCGATGAATACGACAAACCGATTTTGGATAATATTAGTGATAAAGACACTGCCAGAATTATGCGTGACCGTTTAAAGAATATTTATTCGGTGATTAAAGACAGCGACCGTTATATCAAATTTGTGTTTATTACAGGTGTCAGTAAGTTCAGCAAAGTCAACCTGTTTAGCGGCTTAAATAACCTCAATGATATTACGATTGATCCACGCTATGCCACC
>JALVDG010000436.1 GCA_027009095.1 Thiotrichaceae bacterium | reverse complement strand
GCTTGGGCCTCAGCTTTATTTGTTTCTGAATTTGGCTACACTACACCTTACACAAAAGCACCCGAGCTTTGCGTCGAAATTGTTTCTCCGTCAAATTCAAAACAAGAAATGGCAAACAAAACTGATTTATACCTAGCAAAAGGTGCACAAGAAGTTTGGATTGTTTATGAAAATAGCTGTATTGATATATTCACCCATTCAGGACAACAAAATAACAGCCAATTTTTGGAGTTATTAACTCATACTATTTTACAACAGCTTAAATAAACCTACTGAATACCACTTCTCTAAAATACCATCACTAAAAAAGATAAATTTGGTAACAAGAATATTTTATGGCAGGATTCACAATAAACATACCGTACAACTACTACCTCAATTTAATACAAAGAGATTCTCCATGCTATCACTCAGCGCAATCCTACTTCAAGCAGGCGATGATATCGCCAGTTTTGAAGAGCTAAAAGAAACTATCCAAACTTTTGCCACAGAAACAGGCGAGCTATTCTTTCAAGTTGATATTGAGCCACCTAAATATGATGATCGACCTGATGATTGGCATGAACAGCTCAATCTTGCATTCGAATCTGCTCGATAGATGCCAACCAGGAGACTAAGATATGTTTTGGCAAGAAGACGAAGATAAAAATCTTCCTTATGAAGTCCCCAAAGAAATTATCGATATTAGCTTCAAGATTAATTGCAAACAGCTACCGATTGATCATGCATGGGAGCTACGCGAGCAAATACGACAAGCGTTACCTTGGTTTAAAGACTGCAAAAATGCAGGCATTCACCACATTCACGTCGCAGAAAGCAATAATGGCTGGCTGCGCCCTGATGATGAGAATGCAGTACTCTACCCTTCTCGTCGCACACGTATGTCTCTACGCATACCCAACGAGTACCTGGAAAAAGCAAAAGAACTAACAAACAAAAAACTTAGCATTGCAGGGCAATCACTTACTTTTGGCAAAAGCAAAGTTAAACAATTAATCAATACAAGCATTGTTTTTTCACGCCACGTACTCAGTAGCGAGAACGAAACAGAAGATGAGTTTTTAATCCGCAATGCTGAAGAAATAAAACAGTTGACGGGGATTAGTGTAAAAAAAATGATGAGCGGAAAAAGCCATACCATCAAAACACCTAATGGCAAGCTATTCACCCGTCATTTAATGATTGCCGACCTAGACACTGAACCATCTATCACCATCCAACAAAAAGGATTAGGTGATGAGAGACAGCTAGGCTGCGGAATCTTTTTACCCCATAAGGGTATTAAATCATTAACGGCAACAGATTAGATAACTTTTTGATAATGATTATGTTATCCTCCCTGTAATAGTCATCCTGAAATTCTACAGGGCTTTTATTGCCATTAGTAAAGTGTATTCGATAAATCTCACCTAAGCACCCAAGCAAAATTAATGTAACTAGACTGCTACTTCAGTTATATACCTTCAGTTATATACTTGGGGAGTCCCAAACTACTCGTTGCCCATTATCATAATCATTGTCTGACTGACAGCCTGCGGGATAGTGTTTATTAGGATTTAAGAAACGCCTGACT
>JALVDG010000435.1 GCA_027009095.1 Thiotrichaceae bacterium | reverse complement strand
CCTCTGTTCCCACAAAAAATTGGCATTATTTCCTCTCCCACTGGCGCGGCATTACAGGATATTTTAAATGTATTAAAACGTCGCTGCCCACAAATACCCGTTCTTATTTATCCTGCGACAGTACAAGGCGATAAAGCTGCCTTGCAACTGGAATCGGCTGTACGACAAGCTAATATACGCAAAGATTGCGATGTATTAGTGCTAACGCGTGGTGGTGGTTCTATAGAAGACCTTGTAGCATTTAATGATGAAAACTTAGCCCAGGCATTATATGAATCAAATATCCCTATCGTCACAGGCATCGGGCATGAGATAGACTTTACCATCGCAGACTTTATTGCTGATATGCGCGCCCCCACTCCCTCTGCTGCCGCGGAGCTAGTCGGCCCCGACAATCAATATCTTAGTAACAATATAAATCAGCTCCAACAAAAACTGATTAGCGTTATATCATCAAAGCTAAAGCAAAAAACAGAAGCCCAGAAATGGCTTACTAAAAGGTTAAATCAACAAAAACCATCTTATCAATTACAACAACAGTCGCAACGCTTAGATGAGTTAGATACTCGACTTAAACAACAAATGCAACAACTATTAAATAATAAACGCCTTGCAATTCAAGCCCTACAAAAGCAATTAAATACCAACTCCCCTAAACGACTACTAGACAATAACCAACAAAAACTCAGACAAACAATCATACTTCTGCATCAATCTATACGAAAGAATATAACCGCCAAACAAGCTACTTTAGCTGTACAAATCGCAAAGCTTAACGCGATTAGTCCACTAAAAACATTAGAACGCGGTTATGCGATAGTAAGAGATGAAAAAGAAACACAGATTATAAGCTCTGTTAAACAACTGAAAGTTGGAGAGAAAATTAATACAAAAATTAAAGATGGAGACATAATTAGTGAGGTTGTCTCACTTAGGAG
The DNA here is from genome assembly GCA_027009095.1 of Thiotrichaceae bacterium. Classification (GTDB taxonomy): domain Bacteria; phylum Pseudomonadota; class Gammaproteobacteria; order Thiotrichales; family Thiotrichaceae; genus JAGLBW01. The sequence continues at coordinate 5,726 of JALVDG010000435.1, read as the reverse complement.
CAATTAACTTAATGTGACACAGTTATACATTCGCACGCTGAAGCAATAAAAATGAGGGAAGGAACGCATACAGAGTATTACTATTATTTCACGCTCATCCAAAGTCTGTCAGACACAAAAAAAGCTGATTAAAAATCAGCCTTTTGATATATATCGTACAATAAGCCCGAAGCCATGACTTCACTGTACCGTAGTGAAGCCACAAATTCAGGATAAAGTCTTACACTTACATTGCAGCAATACGATGTGTTAAACGACTTTTATGACGTGCAGCTTTATTCTTATGAATCAAGCCTTTGCTAACCGCTTTATCTAAGACAGGTACCGCTACTTTGAAAGCTGCTTGAGCAGTTTCTTTTTCACCCGCTTCGATGGCATATACAACCGACTTAACAGCTGTACGCATTCTTGAGCGTTGGTGTTTATTTCTCACACGACGCTTCTCAGACTGACGTGCACGCTTTTTTGCAGATGTAATATTTGGCAAAATAATTCTCCAAGAAGGACTGTATTTAAAACAAGGGGCGTATTATGCCGATTATAAAATAAGACTTCAACACTCTTTTAACTGTTTTTTATGCGTTCCCACACAGAAGCGATGGTAACACAGAGAAGTCGCGTAACATCAGTTAATAAAAAAGCCCGTAAATCAAGTGATCTACGGGCTTTTTTTGAAATATGGGTATGGTAACAATCAGTAGATGATTACATCATGCCGCCCATGCCACCCATACCGCCCATTCCACCCATATCAGGTGCAGCTGCTGCCGCATCTTCTTGAGGTAAATCGGCAATCATTGCTTCTGTGGTGATAATTAATCCAGAAACTGAAGCAGCGTGCTGTAGTGCCGCACGTGTTACTTTAGTTGGATCTAGAATACCCATTTCAATCATATCGCCATACTCACCCGTACGTGCGTTATAACCAAATGTTCCTTCACCTTCTGCAACGGCATTCAATACTACTGAACCTTCATCACCTGCGTTAGTACAGATTTGACGTAGGGGCTCTTCCATCGCGCGACGTGCGATGTTGACACCCATATCTTCATCAGCATTCTCGCCTTTTAGCTCCTGGATGGACTTGGCCGCACGAACTAATGCAACACCACCACCTGCAACAACACCTTCTTCAACCGCTGCACGAGTTGCATGCAGTGCATCTTCTACACGGTCTTTCTTTTCTTTCATTTCAACTTCAGTGGCTGCACCAATTTTGATAACGGCAACACCGCCTGCTAGTTTAGCAACGCGCTCTTGAAGCTTTTCTTTGTCATAGTCAGAGGTTGTTGTTTCAATTTGCGCACGAATCATGCCAACACGCTCTTCGATGGCTGCTGCATCGCCTGCACCATCAATAATGGTTGTATCATCTTTTGTAACCGTGATGCGCTTCGCTTGTCCAAGGTCATCCATTTCTAAACTCTCTAGGCTCATGCCTACTTCTTCAGAGATCACTTTGGCACCTGTTAAGATGGCTAAATCTTCTAACATTGCTTTACGACGATCACCAAAGCCAGGTGCTTTAACCGCAACGACTTTAACGACTCCACGCATATTGTTTACAACGAGTGTTGCTAGTGCTTCGCCTTCGATATCTTCGGCAATAATCATAAGTGGTTTACTAGCTTTTGCTGCACCTTCTAATGCCGGAAGTAAGTCACGGATATTAGAGATTTTGCTGTCATGTAGTAGAACATAAGGATCTTCTAGATCAGCACACATTTTTTGCTGATTATTGACGAAATAGGGAGACAGATAACCACGATCGAACTGCATTCCTTCTACAACATCCAGTTCATTTTCTAAAGAGTTACCTTCTTCAACGGTGATAACACCTTCTTGACCTACTTTGTCCATTGCATCAGCAATGATCTGACCAATAGCAGCATCAGAGTTTGCTGAAATAGAGCCTACTTGAGCTATAGCTGAACTGTCTGCACATGGTGCTGACATTTCTTTTAACTCTGCTACTGCCGCAACAACTGCTTTGTCGATACCACGCTTTAGATCCATTGGATTCATGCCCGCAGCAACTGATTTCATGCCCTCGCGTACAATAGCTTGTGCTAGTACGGTTGCTGTTGTTGTACCGTCACCTGCGATATCGTTAGTTTGTGAAGCAACTTCCTTCACCATTTGTGCGCCCATGTTTTCGAACTTGTCTTCTAGCTCGATCTCTCTTGCAACGGATACTCCATCTTTTGTAATGGTTGGCGCACCGAATGATTTTTCTAATACAACATTTCTTCCCTTTGGACCTAGTGTTACTTTTACTGCATTTGCTAAAACATTTACGCCGCTCACCATACGTGTACGAGCATCATCACCAAAACGTACTTCTTTTGCACTCATTCTATGAATCCTTTGATTTTTTCTTAAATAATGAATAACGCCGATTTTTTATTGTTAACGGCCGCTATGTTTAAAATATTTTTAGCCTTCGATCACTGCTAAAATATCTTCTTCTTTCATCATTAATAATGTTTCGCCATCAACTTTTACTTCCGTACCAGCGTACTGACCAAATAAAACGTTGTCTCCAACTTTTACATCCATCGCGCGGACATCACCAGAATCTGTAATTCTGCCATTACCTGCTGCGATAATTTCACCAGCATTTGGCTTTTCAGTCGCATTATCAGGAATAATGATTCCACCTGCACTTTTACGTTCTTCTTCTGTACGACGTACAAGCACGCGATCATGCAAAGGACGAATTTTCATATTTTTGCTCCATACATTTTAATATTTTGAATAAAACGAGATGAGACATTCATTAGCAGTCTCATACTACGACTGCTAATAATAGGATTGGCTTTATTGAATTCAAGAGAAATAGAAAATTTTTTTATTTTTTATCTAAATCCGTGATTTCAATCAGATAAAAGGTAACTTCTCATAATCCACAGTCACGTTTAAAATCAATAACTTGCAGTGGATAAAAAATAGACACCTTGGTTTTTAGCATAGCTAAACCATTGATTTTTTCTTTTTAGAAAGTGAAAAAATGAAATTTAGCTATAAAAATAATCATTTCTGATTTTGTAAAACACTATAAGTTACGAATTATTATGAACTAATTAGTTTTGTTCAGCTTCTATATAAATAATAAAAGAGACAATATAGCGAAATATTAAGTTTTTTATATTCTCAAACAGGGGAAGAATATAAATTCAGGGCTTTTATCACAAAATTTTCTATTTGCGTAATAGTAGCTGCTTAGCTAATCTGTAGTAGAATATAAAAAAGGGCGATAACTATATGAATTATTACAAAATTAGAGTGTTTTTCACTTCATTTGTTCTTTTATTGGGCATAACAATATTACCTGTTAAGGCTCAACAGCGACCAATTTATAATCAATTGCCGCCTGAGATACAAAATATTTTAAGACGCTCACATATATCACCCTATGGAATGAGTGTTTATGTTCAAGCTATCGGATCACCGCGACCTTTATTGGCTTATAATGAGAATCAAGCACGCACACCCGCATCGGTAATGAAGTTGGTAACCTCTTATGTGGCTCTTGGTGTGTTAGGTCCAAGATATCGTTGGCCTATCGATATCTTTACAACAGGGAAAATACAAGCAGGTCGTTTAAGAGGTGATGTATACATTAAAGGCTATGGTTCCCCTGACTTTGAAACAGTTGACTTAAGACGCTTACTTAATAAATTACGTCGTCGTGGTATTCATAGCATTCAAGGGCGTTTAATTTTTGACAATACCTATTTCAATGTGCCTAGAATTAATCCTGGTGCTTTTGATGGTAAGCCATACAGTAGCTATAACGCACAGCCTGATGCTTTATTATTTAATGAAAGAATTAGCTATTTTACAGTCAGTGCGCGTGGTAAGCGTGTTGTAGCAAAAGCTTTGACCCCTGCGCATAACCTTATAGTTAAAAATAAGATGCGTAAAGTACGTCGTGGCTGTCGTCCTAGAATAGGTATTTCTCGAAGTGGTGGCAGAGTCATTGTTAGTTTCAGGGGAACCTTTTCGTCTCGTTGTGGCACAAGAACTTATTCTCGAGCTGTCACTGATCCCGCCAATATGTTGTATACCGCAATTAATGGCATTTGGAAAGATGAGTTAAAAGGCTATATGAATGTCAAGTTTGGGCTTGGGCGTACTCCTAATCATGCTAAAAAATTAGTGACATATAACTCTCGTACATTGGCTGAAATTCTACCTAAGTTGGGTAAGGATAGTAATAACGTAATAGCTCGCCAATTAATGCTTTCAATTGGTGCAAAATATTATGGTGCGCCAGGTACACCTCGTAAAGGCGCGGAGGCGATTGGTGACTGGTTAAGAAAACGAGGGTTAAATTTTCCAGAACTGCGTATCGAAAATGGATCTGGTTTAAGTCGTTTTGCACGTATTAGCGCGAAACATGTATCTGATTTGCTTATGGATGCCTACCGTAGCCCCTATCGCAACTTATTTATGCGTTCATTATCAATCGCAGGAGTAGACGGCACGATGAAAAGACGTTTGCGTCATACCCCAGTGAGTGGACGTGGTTTTTTTAAGACGGGTACACTTAGAGATGTACGTGGTGTTGCAGGTTATGTAAAAGCAGCAGATGGAAAGACTTATATTGTCTCTATACTGCATAATGATCCTAGAGCCTCTAGCAGAGGAAGAAAGAGTCATGATAACTTAATTAAATGGGTCTTTTGGGGGGGGAGAAAACAGAATGTAGCAAGAGGTTATTGAAAGCCTTTATTACACGGTACCCGACAATCAAATTGTTCCCAAGGGATTGTTTCTGCTAGTTTAAGCAGTGGATCACTCGGATCCAGCTGAAGCAATAGGTCAGAGCCAAAAAGATTGGTTTGATGATGAGGAGAAGAAGAACTAAGCATGGTGAGCATTTCGACCAGAAATAAAGCGCTATTATACTATTTATGGTCGAAATATTGTACTTTATTTGACTTATAGTCCTTATAAATCAATGATTAATGCGTTTTTCAGGGCTGACTAAGTACCCGCGCAAAATTAATATAATAATTTTTCCCCTATCTTATAATCTATCGGGACGTGACAAATATACCAATTTAACAATGCCAAATTAAAAAACAAAATAATTTATTGCAATAGTGAATATTTAAAGGTAATAAGTAGTAGAAAATAAAAAAAGAGCATCTAATAACGATTAGAAAGCTCCTTTTATATCTTTATTTTTTATAAACCAAGTTAAATATTTATATTAATAAATCATCCACTTTCATGCCTGAATTTAGTGCGCTCACTATCCACTTTGGTCTTCTCCCCCTACCAGTCCACGTCTGTTCCGGGTTATCAGGATTAGCATACTTTGGTTTTACTTTGCTTTTTTTTGTTGCTTTAGTTTCAGCAGCAATATCATCAAAGGTAAATCCTGACTCTTCTGCTAGAGCTTCCATTTTTTTGCGTAAAGCTATTTTTTCTTCTTTTTCTCTTTTTTTGATTAAAATAGCAATATCTTTTTGTAACTGAACTAACTCCGCAAAACTTGATTTTTCTAAATCAACAGACATTATTTTATTCCTTTGAATAATATGAAAACCGATTACTAATATCCCTAGGGCTAGAAATCATAGGGCAATCGCACTTAAATTTAGTTGACTTTAATTAACATTTTAAAATCAGCAAGTTACAAGGTTCGCAATTTTGCGAATAAATATAATTCACGAATTTTAAAATTATGTGAATTGTAAGTAGTTGATTTTGCA
>JALVDG010000434.1 GCA_027009095.1 Thiotrichaceae bacterium | reverse complement strand
AGCTTTCGGTATATTTCCGTCCATTTCACAGGCAACTACTTTAAGCCCTGTTGCACGACCATTCTCATCGGTGACAATCTCAACAGGCATCACTTCGTTCATTAGTGTGACACCTTCACGGATCGCATCGTGTACTTCATGCTCTGCCGCTGTCATGTCTTCTTGAGCGAATAATGCGGTCAATGTTGCTGATGCAGGCTCTCTATCCGAGTCAGCAATATCACCGTGTACTATACGACCTTCTGCGGCATCTTCTGGGTTTTCGTTATAATCTTTTAGTGTTCCGATACGACGAGTCACTGACACAACATCGATGGAGGTATCACCACCACCCACACAAACAACTCTTGGTGCAGTGTATTTCATGTCACCTTTGTTGAATGCTTCTAAGAAATCAACCGCGGTGACACAGTTAGGAACATCGTTCCAATTGTCTAAGAATAAACCACGACCTTTTTTAGCCCCAATCGCCCAAAGAATCGCATCGAAATCTTTTTCTAGCTCTTCGACTGAAATGTCTTTACCAACACGTGTATTACCACGGAATTCAATATCACCCATATCAAGGATACGTTGGTTTTCATACTTTAGTGCTTCACGAGGCGTACGATAGTTTGGAATACCGTAGAACATCATGCCGCCCATTTCTTCATGATCATCAAAGACAACAGAGGCATGACCCATTTTACGAAGCTGATAAGCGGCTGCCATTCCCGCAGGACCTGCACCAACAATCGCGACTTTCTTACCACTTAATTCTTCTGGACAATCAAATGTAAAACCACCTTTGATCGCTTCATCACCAATATATTGCTCAACTGCATTGATACCAACAAAGTCGTCTACGTCATTGCGGTTACAACCATCCTGACAAGGTGCAGGACACACACGCCCCATCATTGCGGGGAATGGATTAGCCGTTGTTGAGCGACGGAATGCATATTCTTGCATGCTCATATCACCAACAGGGGCTTCTATACCACGCACAATCTGTAACCATCCGCGGATGTCTTCCCCTGAAGGACAGCTACCCTGACATGGTGGTGTTTTTTGAATGTAGGTAGGACACTTATATGACGTATCTTCTTGGAAGATATTCTCGCTCATACTACTCCAAGTATTCTCTCCGTCATTAAAACGTCGAAAAGTATGTACCAATGTATCATCAGGTGATGTTGCCATGCCTATTCTCCAGTACTACAGCCTTAAGGCTAAGTTTAAAATCTTGATGTAAGTTATGAATACTTACAATAAATAGTTGATGAGATTACCGCTAATTACTCAGCCGCTTCTCGTGAAGCAATTAATTTTTCCTTTGCTTCATCATAATCTAATTCCATTTCATCTATTTCATCTTCGGTCAACTGCCCCGTGAGCTGAATTGCGTTACTAACCAGTTGATGAACACTCACAATTTGATCCATTGTGAAACCATAATATGGAATAACTTTTGTAAACTGTGACTTACAAATCGCACAGATCGCTGCCATGTGTGTTACGCCATGATTCTCTGTTACATGCTTAAGGGCTTCCATTCTTGGTTGCGCACCTTTCACACGTACTTCCATCAAATCATCTGTCAAAATACCACCACCACCACCACAACAGAAGGTTGAATCATGGATAGTGTCTTTGGGCATATCGACATAGTTATTACACACTGCCTTAATTACATTACGTGGTACTTCAAATTGCCCACCTTCATAACCACCGATACGAGAACCACGCGCGATATTACAAGAGTCATGAAAGGTTACTACCATGTCGTCATTGGCAGATTTATCAATATTCAGTTTACCTGCCGCTAATGCTGGCTCTGTAATTTCCAATACATGCTGTGGAATGGGATAGTTTTGATCCAAGAAATCCCAAGGTCCTGCTAAAGTATTTAAGAAACTGTAAGCCACACGCCACGCATGTCCACACTCTCCAAATACAATACGCTTAACACCAAGATCAATCGCAGCTTTACGAATACGCAAGGCTAAACGGCGCATGTTCTCGTAACTGCCGATAAACATGCCGAAGTTGGCACCTTCTGAGGCATACGAACTTAAAGTGAAGTCTAAACCTAGCTCATGGAATACTTTTGCATACCCCATTAAACCATCTACATGGGGCTCTGCAAAGAAGTCTGCCGATGGTGTAACAAGCAGAATATCTGCTCCTTTCTTATCAAGCGGTAGCTCGACTAATACACCTGTATCATCGTAGATATCTTCCTCCAGACCTTCTAAAGTATCTGACAATGCAGCTTCTGGGAGACCTAGATTATTACCAATTTTATGTACTTTACCCATGATCTCGGTACAGTACTTTTGCCCCATACCAATATGATCTAGAATTTCGCGCGCTGCCATTGAGATTTCAGCAGTATCGATACCATAAGGACAGAACACCGAACAACGACGACATTGTGAACACTGGTGATAATAGTTATACCAATCCTTCACCACATCTTCGGTTAAATCCGCAGCACCAACAAATTCTGGTTTACCTATTTTACCGAAGAATTTACCCGCAAAAGTAAAGTAGCGACGATAAACCTTACGCAATAAATCTTGACGTGCGACAGGCATGTTCTTTGGATCTGTTGTACCAATGTAGTAGTGACATTTATCAGTACATGCACCACATTTCACACAGATATCGAGGAAAACTTGCAGTGAACGGTAACGTCCACGTAAATCATCTAGTTTTTCTAATGCGCGATTTTTCCAGTTTTCGACTAAAGTATCGACATCACCATAATTTTCTACGCCTTCAGGCATAGTGAAATCAGTTGGAAAACCCAATTCTTTCTGAAAATCTGGTTTTGATACCCAAGGACCGTGCAGGTGACCCATTGCCCCTTCTTTAAGGGCTGGCACATCTACTATGCCATCATCACCTGTTACCGTTGGAATTTCATAATCTGCCATAATAAATGCCCTTATTTATCCAACTCATGCAAATAATTTTTATTCTGCTTTTCTAGTTCTGCAGCCCAAGGTGCCAAATGACGTTTTTCTCTAGGGTTATCAATTTGATTACGTGTTGGACTAAAGAATATACCTGGAGCATGCAGCAACTTACTAATAGGGAAGATCAACATTAACAATGCCACCAAAGATAAGTGAACCATCAAAATAGGATCAGCTGGCAATGGTTGAAAGTCAAAGCTTCTCAATCCGATAAAGAACTGTTTAACCATCAAAATATCAGTGTGTGATACGAACTTCATCATCAAGCCTGATGCGCCGATTAAAATCAGCAAACCTAGCATGGCTCTATCAGAAGGTGCGGTTATATAGCGGACTCGATCAATAAAGATACGACGTGCTAACAAACCTAGTAACGCTAACACCATCAAAAAGCCTGCGTATTTACCAAAGGGCTGCATGACATCGACAATAAACCAAGTAGATTCTTGGAAGTAACGTACATGGCGAAATAACACTAACGCTAAAGCGTAATGAAACGCAATCCCCAAAATCCACAACAATTTATTTGAACGAAATAAACTAAAGAAGAATACAACTTCTTTAAACATACGCACAAACACACCACCTTGGGTTAGCGGTGCTGGAGTTGTAGGTATTTTCAAAGGTGCGGGGGTTTTCCAATAAAGGCGGACTTTAAAGGCGATACCGAACACCAAAACTAAGGTTGCGACCCAAAAGAGCACACCAAAAACGTAGCTTAAGAACACTTCTTAACTCCTAAAAATTCATCTCTTTCATGAATTTACACATATCAAAATGAGCAACAAATATAAACTCATGAAAGAGATCGAAGCATTGTATAAAACAACCACTCCGAAACTCTTAATATATAAACCTAGAAACTAGGATTTACACACAACCTGTAGGTTTAGGAAGACCAGCATATTTACATGCTTGCTTACCTGGACCGTATGGGAATAAAGAGTAAAGATACTTAGAGTTACCTTTAGCTTTACCTAGACGCTTACCAACTGCTTTTGTTAGTACACGTACTGCTGGAGCAATTTGATACTCTTCGTAGTACTCACGCAGGAAGTTAATGATATCCCAATGCTCATCTGTTAACTCAACATCTTCTGCTTTAGCAAGTGCTTCGCCAACTTCTGGAGTCCAAGAACCCAAATCAACCAAGTAGCCTTCTTCGTCAAGCTCGATAGATTGTCCATTTATTTCAAGTGATGCCATGATAGCTCTCCCTTTCTCTATTAAGTTTAAATAATGCTGTTAAATGTTTCATAAGGATTCAAATACGAAAGTGCAGAATCCTTAATGGAGAACTTATAACCAGCTTTGTGTTTTCTCATTGTCCACAGTCAGATCAACAAAACCTGCATAGTCAACCGCTTTAACTCCATCAATTAGTCGGTCTTCGCTTAACCCGCGCGCTGTTAAATCACCCACTAAAACATAGACGCTTTTATCAGCCATTGCTGCTTTAAGCTTATCTGCAAACACAGTACCGTCAATTGCACCTACTGCAGCATCTTCAATCATAAGAATTGAGTCACCTGCTGATGCATGCCCTAAGCAAGAATCAAAAGTCACTTTTTCAAAAGGTGACTTATTTACAATATGTAACATTGCCATTTTAGTCGCTCCTTAAAAACTTAATGTGACTTCTTGTTCTGCCATAACAGCAGCCATTTCTTCACGGTTTACCAGAATGATGGATGACTTTTCTTTATAGTCATCATCTTCATCTTCCCATACTAGATTCATTAGATCATCTGGGGTTAAACCACGCTCTTCTAGTGACTCTTTTTCGACATACATTTTGCTGATATCGTAGTCACCCAATGCTTTATAAGCATTTGAGAAGTTCTTTTGACCAATACCTGTAGTATCTTGACCTTTAGTGATTTGATATACGCCATCATCAATAAATGCCAATGAGATATCCTGATCAAATGCAGCTGCGATTAATACCACTTCTAAAGACTCCAAGGCATAAACCGTACCATAAGGAGCTTTGCGATTAACAAACATGAATTTTTTAGTCGCCATGATTAATCTCCAAATACAATTGTACGATCACTTTGAATCCCACCTTCGATCAACTGACCCAAGCCAGAGATACGGAATCCTTCGATGATATTATCAGCATCTAAACCTTGACGCTTCGCTTCGTCTGCATCCATAAGACCACGACGTTGTGCCGCAGCGATACAAATAACCAGATCAAGCTCATGCTCTTTCGCTAGTTCAGACCATTCTTTTTGAATTAAACGGTCATCCCCTGGAGGAACACTTAAACGCGTACCATTATTTACGCCATCGTGGTAGAAAAACACACGAAATACTTCATGCCCTTTCTCTAACAATGCACGCGTAAACTGTAGAGCAGAATCAGCAGACTGATGCTGATAAGGCCCTTCATTTATCATAATTGTATATTTCATCAACAATGCCCTTAGAAACGGATATGAGTTGAAGAGTTCAAGTTTGAACGAGCACCACGCCAGTTATCGATATGGTACTTAGTGAACGGTAAACCAGTCACTTCGAAGAAACGAGGCCATCCGATACGCTCAACCCACTCATTAATACGCTCCCAATCTTTAGCACCTTCTTTATAACAATCAAGAATCTTCTTCACGATTGCCGTTGCTTCAGGCCAGCGAGGTGGATTATTTGGAACACCTGCTGCGACTAAACGCTGGAATGTAGGCTTGCCACGAGCGTTTGAGTGATTACCACCGATCCAGATAGCAAGCTGCGTATCTTTATAATCGTTGATCTGCATAGGAGGACATGGAGGGTAACAAGCACCACAACAAATACATTTCTTCTCGTCAACTTCTAGTGAAGGCTGACCGTCAACCATTGCAGGACGAATCGCAGCAACAGGACAACGCGCAACAACTGAAGGACGTTCACAAACGTTACCCACAAGACTATGATCAATCTTAGGTGGCTTAGTGTGCTGTACGTTGATCGCGATATCACCTTGACCACCACAGTTAATCTGACAACAAGATGTTGTTAGATGAACACGGTTAGGCATATCCCATCCACGCCAGTAAGGAAGAAGCTCATCCATCATTGCCTTAACAACACCTGATGCATCCGTTCCTGGAATATCACAATGTAACCAGCCCTGTGTATGAGAGATAGATGCAACCGAGTTACGTGTACCACCAACAGGGAAACCTGCATCTTCAAGAGCAGCAACCAAAGGGGCTACTTTTTCCTCAGTATCAACAAAAAATTGAATATTTGAACGAATTGAGAACTGAACAAAACCATCGCCGTATTCATCACCAATGTCCATTAATTTACGTAGCGTAAATACATCTAATATACGCTGCGTACCTGCTTTAACTGTCCAAATTTTGTCATCGCCATATTTAGCAACATGAACCATTACACCTGGCTGTACATCTTCATGATAAGCCCATGTGCCGTAATTACGACGCATTGTAGGGTGCATGTACTGAAACCCATCAGGACAACCTGATTCAATCGGCTCGCGCATTTCTGGGGCTGCCATATTTGTCTCCTTAAAACTTTTAACAACGGGAGAAATTCCACTCCCCCGTAAAATTTATTAAATGAACCGAATATTCCTATTTAAGGAATTAGCCAGCCATTTTCTCTTCACGCTTACGGTTAAACCACTCTTCAGCAGCTTCATCCCAACCGTCAGTACGAACATAAGATACGTTACGTGGCTGCTTAATCATATTTGGATCTGGA
>JALVDG010000433.1 GCA_027009095.1 Thiotrichaceae bacterium | reverse complement strand
GTTAGCTGAAGCCGCCGCTAAAAAAGTAGAAGAAATTGAAGCTGCAATTAAAAAAGCTAAAGAAGCGATTGAGGTAGCTAAAAAGAAAGCAAAAGAAACAGTTGACTGGGTTAAGAAAAAAACAGATGAAGTAGCAAAATGGGTCAACACCCTCCCCGCACAAGTGACAACATTTACTAAAACAGCAGAAAAAGCATATAAAAATGTTAAGAAAAAATTTAAAAATACAGTTGCTGGTGCAACAAAAACAAAATGTAATGCTAAAAAAACTAAATAGCTAAAGTTCAAAATCTCTATAAGCGGAAAAACTAATGCGTAAATCAATTTTTAAAAAAGATAAAAATTATACCTTTAGTGATTATTTTGCCTTTAATTATCCCGCAGATGAGATTGCTAAAGAATTAGGTTATAGCGTGCAGTTTAAAATTTTAACTCTGCCTGTAGAAACTGCTATTGATGCCCATATTGTTAAAAAATTAACATCCGCTTATTATGAATTATTACCAAAAATCAATTTAAATTCACAAATAGCCAAGCGTGAGGTGATGATTGCACCATTATTACATGCACTTATTCATCAAATAGATGTACGTTTAAATATTGAATACCCTCTTGATATTGAGGATAGTCGTTTAGGTGGTTCATTAGATTATTTATTGTGTGGAGAACAAGAAATTGTAGTGATTGAAGCAAAGAAAAGTGATTTAGATCGCGGTTTTAACCAACTGATGGCAGAGCTAATTGCATTAGATCATTATGAGGATACTGAGAATCCATCAATGCTATATGGTGCAATAACCATTGGAGAAAGTTGGCGCTTTGCACAATTAGATCGTAAGAAAAAATGTATTCAACGTGATATACATAGCTTCCGTTTTCCAGAGGATACACGGGATATATTAGCAATTTTAAAAGGTCTTTTAATCATTGATAAAGCAAAGTTTTAGAAAGCAAGGTAGCCTGCATTGAGGTACGAAATGCAGGATTTTTAATTTAGCAATAGACCCGTGTTTCGTGCCTCAACACAGGCTGCGATACTTATGAAGTTTTTGAAGAACTCACAGGGGTTAATATGAAACAGTCAGAGGTTTGTGTACTTATGACTTGAATTCAGCAAAATAAAATTTAATAAATTTCATGATATTAAAATAGTTTTATCAGGTCATCAGGTAAAAGAACATGATCGAGAAGGAGTGATTAATATGCCAACAATAACTAAAAACCTTTATAGAGGAAGTACTGGGTCCGAGGTTAAAACCTTGCAAACAATACTAAACAGTAAAGTACCCGTCTCTAAATTACCAAATGGTGTCAAACTTCTTGTAGATGGTATCTTTGGTTTAAAAACATATCAGGCTGTAGAAGCATTTCAGAGTTTAAACAAATTAAAAATCGATGGCATTGTTGGTAACAATACTAGATCTGTTTTAAACAAAATATATCCTACTTTGCTTGCTACCGATAAACCTATAACTTCCCTATCTATGCGGAAAACTGATGCCTTAGGGAAAAAATTTAATATATCAGAGAAAAAGTGTTACATAAACCCAGCCTATTCATCAGGTGTTTATATAGCAATTAGAGACCGTTTGA
>JALVDG010000432.1 GCA_027009095.1 Thiotrichaceae bacterium | reverse complement strand
GTTGCTTTGTGGTATCTAAATGATATGGAAGGCAAGGGCGGGGAGACGGAATTTTTGTTTCAAGATGTAAAAATCACGCCCGAAAAAGGCAAGCTGGTTTTATTCCCTCCTTTTTGGACACATGAACATCGAGCGGCGATAGTGGGGGAGGGCGCAAAGTATATTGCGACAACTTGGATTGTGTTTCGGGAGTAAGCGTCGCAATTAAATAACCCCATCGCTCTGCTTCATTGTAAATCTTGGGGTAAGCTACTCAAGATTTATACTTTGCAGTTAAAACATGCTCATATCAAAGCTATCCATATCTTGATTGTCAATATCATGTGTATTCATATCACCACTCTGACTTAATGAAACGACTTTAGTATTTGGCATGCGTGACATAATATAGGCTGCCATCATTTGTACAGTGCTTTCTTTTTGTGTTTCTAGCGCGGTGAGTAGTTTGTCAGCAGCAATTTGGCATCGTTGAAAAGTGTCTGGATTTTCGACCCATAAATGACTCATTTGATAGCCTTTATCCATATCGCTATCCATCATGTCAAAATAATCAGATGCTTCTTGTAGAATGCTGTCAGGAAAGCTAATCGTATGAGATTTTCCTTCAACCGTTACTTTGAGTTCCATGCGTGTTCTCCAATAAGTTTATGGTGGCAATCATACCCGATGTCGCTATTCTTTGCGTATTAATAATACCAATCATGAGGTTAAACCATGTTAGTCACCATTGATAATTTACTTGATGCTCCACGTTTAAATACAGTTAGAGAGATGTTAAAAAATGCTGAGTTTACCGACGGCAAATTATCCGCAGGAAAAGAAGCGAAAATGGTCAAAAATAATGAAGAATTATCCCTGCAAAGCCCTTTGCATCAGCAGCTTAATCAAATAGTAATGGGGGCTTTAGTGCAGCATCCAATCTATCAAAATGCTGCCTTACCACTTAAATTAGCAACCGCATTTTATGCACGTTATACCGCAGGTATGTCGTATGGATTTCATGTTGATGATCCAGTAATGGGACCGATGTCGGGGCGTTATCGCTCAGATATATCCACGACAGTTTTTTTATCAGATAAAGAAGATTACGAGGGCGGAGAGCTAATTATAAAAACTGATTTTGGTGAGCAAAGTATAAAACTGGGGGCTGGTGCAGCAGTGATTTACCCCTCTAAAAGTCTGCATAAAGTGGCTGAAGTCACTAGTGGAGAGCGTATCGTTGCCGTTACATGGGCGCAAAGCTTGGTAAAAAGTGCAGAAAAGCGTGAGTTATTGTATGACTTGTCACAGGTGCGCGACACTTTAATCGCTAAAGATCCTCAAGCCGATGAAACGGGGCGTGTTAGTCGTAGTTATGCAAATTTATTACGCATGTGGAGTGAGGTTTAGGCATAAAGTTATCAACGGAAAGTTTTTATACAAAGATTTTAGATTGATGAAAAGTAGACAATATCATTGCTTGATAACCAATTATCAGTGTTAGCATTGTTGTTTATATTCTGTTCATATTAAATCACCAAAGTAATGATAAATATAATGATCTGGTGAGAAATATGAAGAAATTTGTTTGTGGTTTATTAGTGCTAGCTAGCACTATAAGCCCA
>JALVDG010000431.1 GCA_027009095.1 Thiotrichaceae bacterium | reverse complement strand
ATGTTAAGTTTTCGGTAGTGAGTAACTTTAGTTACTAATAAAATTTATTTTCAACTAAACTATGGAGATAAATTGTATGAAACTACAATACATATCAGTGGCATTAAGCTTGGTATTATCAGCTTCTACTCATGCGAACGAAAACAGCATTCCTTATCCTGAAGGCTACCGAAACTGGTATCATGTAAAAAGTATGATAATTCAGCAAGGTCACCCTTTAGCCGAAGATAACTTAGGAATTCACCACATTTATGCTAATACGGAGGCTTTGAAAGGGTATAAAACGGGTGAGTATCCTGATGGTTCAGTGCTTGTTTTTGATCTTCTTGAGCATATTGAAAAAGATAAAACAATCCAAGAAGGTTCTAGGAAACTTATAGCGGTAATGTATAAAGATTCAAAGTCTTTTACAAAAACTGGAGGGTGGGGTTATGAAGGCTTTGCGGGTGATAGCAAAACAGAAAGGTTAGTAAAAGATAAAGGAGTGTCCTGTCATTCTTGCCATTTACCAAAACAGTCAGAAGGCTATGTATTTTCTACACTAAGAAAATAGCAACACAGCAAAGTGTTTAACGGTGCTATCTGTCATATTCCAATACGGATGGATAGCACTAATCCTATTATTTAAGTGATTAAATACATATGAAAAAAAAATTAACTTTTCAACAAAAATATGATGCTTACTGCCGTAACGACTCACATTACGAAGGCATTTTTATAACAGCAGTCAAAACAACAGGTGTATTTTGTCGTACTACATGTAAAGCACGAAACCCAAAGCCTGAAAATGTCGTTTTCTTTGACACACAACAAGAAGCCATCCAAAACGGGTTTAGACCTTGCAAGCTCTGTAAGCCAATGGAGAAAATGGATGAAACACCTGATTATATAAAAGAAATTATCAAGGACTTACATGAAAACCCCTATTTGAGAATAAAAGATTATGATTTAAAACAAAGAAATATTGAGCCTAGTCAGATTAGAAGGTGGTTTAAAAAAAATCATAATATGACATTTCATACTTATCAACGCATGTTACGTATTAACACTGCATTCAACAGTATCCAAAATGGGGAAACAGTAACAACATCTGCATTTAATAGTGGGTTTGATTCATTAAGCGGTTTCAATGAAAGCTATCGATCTATTTTTGGTGACTCCGCTACACAGTCAAGGGAAACAAGCATAATAAATATTACACGTTTAACAACACCTATTGGTCCAATGTTTGCTTGTGCAACAAAGTCAGGTATTTGTTTACTTGATTTCACGGATAGACGCATGCTGGAAACAGAGTTCAAGGATTTATGTAAAAGACTTAATGCCGTTATTTTGCCAGGTTCAAATAAACATCTTGATCATGTGCAGTCAGAACTAATCGAGTACTTTTCAGGAAAAAGAAAAAAATTTACCGTGCCTCTCGACACTCCAGGAACTCAATTCCAACAATCAGTCTGGGAAATACTTAGAAAAATACCATATGGAGATAAAAGAACGTATAAACAACAAGCTATAGCTATTGGTAACCCAAGAGCTATAAGGGCAGTTGCTTCTGCAAATGGTCATAATCGTGTCAGTATCATCATTCCCTGCCATCGAGTTATAGGCTCTGATGGAAAC
>JALVDG010000430.1 GCA_027009095.1 Thiotrichaceae bacterium | reverse complement strand
AGCACTATAAATATGAAGTATTGCAATTAGAAAGTATGCTGGGATGGGATTGTAGTAGTTGGCTCAAGTGACAAGATTGATTCGTAAATGTAGAGTAGAAATATTAACAGCTACATTCTTTCTTTTAAATACTTGTTGTTTTATTGCTGAATGTGTTGTATATTTACAACTCGAATCAATGATCGCTTTCCGCTCTACTAAACTATTTTTGGATAAGCTGGGTACATCATTCGATCCTGAAAAAGGACGCGTTTAAGTCATTTTTTAAGAAATTGCTTGAATGTTTGTTTTTATGGTATAAAATGCTATTATACGTTTAGGGCGAACCTAATTTGTTACACAAACAATTAATCTCAATATGGAGAGGAGAATTACATGAAATATTTTAAAAAAACACAGATTGCTGTAGGTGCAGTGATGCTTGCAACTGTAGGCATTGCTATGAGTACAGCGCAAGCTGAGTCATTGCTAGCTCCATTAGTAATACAAGGCACAAACGGCTGGAATACTTATTTTGCATTTAAGGTGGGTAAAATACCTACAAATGCGGCAGGTCAAGGCAGAATTCATTATACTTATCTTAGAAAGAATGTGGGACTTGGTGCAGGTATGGGTATAGGTGCATTAGAAAAGCTCACTCAGGCGTGCGAAATGGAAAATAATTGGGGTAGTGCTACTCCAGGAGATATTATTTATCAGAGAGCCGACGGTGCTAAGCAGTACTATACCGCGCAGCCTGCGGCTGATGCAAGTCTTCCAAATGGCTACACAGCTGGACCTTTTGTCGGTATGATGGTGATTAGTACTGGTAATGATCAAGATGGTGATATGTCAGGCTTTGGTTATCTTGTAAATGCTGCTGCTGGTGCGATTTTGGATTATAAGCTGTTGAATAATCATCATAGTCGTGCTGATGGTGACTTTAGCATTGGTTTTATCTCTAAAACTGCAATTGACTATATGTGGCTGAGCTCGAATCCAACTGGTCCCGTAGCTGCACCAGTGACAGGGTGGACGACGTCGGTAACAGGTCCTGATATGGCTAAGCACGGAACTCAGGCTGATGGAAAAGAGTATAGTAGCTGGTACGATGCTACTGTCAGAATATCACAGCAGAGACGTGGTGATAATGATAGTCCTACTGATATGGTTGATGGTGTATTTGACAATGATGAAGTTGTAATCTCAGGAAGCCGCCCATTGGTAATTACTTGTATGGGAACATATTCTCATAGTGCTTTTATCACTCCTTTGCAAAATACTGGTACTCAATGGGGTGGTTGGACTCGCAAATCGGTTACTGATATTACTCCAGCAGATCCTAACTATGAAGATAGAAAGGCATCAGGTGCATTTACTTATCGTTCAGACTCTAATGTAATTGGTTTTTCTAATTACACAACCTTACAGGTTGAGACTGGCGGACACCTTGCTAAAGGTCATAACCACGTAAATCGTCCATACTAATGTAAAGATGTATAAGTAATTATGTAGATTTTATTCATAATTATTATCTGTACTAAAGGGTGAATCATGTATATGATTCACCCTTTTTTTTTAGGAGATTACTAAAGAATAATGAGACTTTTATATTTCATATTGATAAGCATAATACTCGTGGCTTGCGGAGGTGATCAGGCTGAAGATAAAAAATCTATTAATCAGTTGAAAAATGCCAGAATAGTTGCATTAGATCAGTTAACTAAGGAATATGATGCGACTCTACTCAGTCAACATGTAGCTTACCACCCTGGTACTGCTGGTTTGGCATACTTGCGAAAAGAAGGTGAAAATAAGCTTGTATACACTGATTCAATTAATACTGTTGTGTTGGATAATATTCCTGCAAAAAGATACTGGTTATATATTTCAGGGAAATATGTTTATGTCTTCTGGTGGGTAAAATTTAGCACGCATGAGCAGAAAGGTGCCAAAAAAACTGGCAAAACACTTTATGTAAATGTGTCTGATGATGGTGGCAAGACTTTTTCCAAGGCTCAACGATTAAATGATCATCATGGAGTGTTGCCAGATCTGCATGTTGTTGCAGATGAACTCGGTCATATTACTGTTCTTTATCTTGATGAAAGATATAAAGGTCATCAAATCTTTACTAATACCTCTTTGGATGGTGGAAAAAAATGGTTGGAGCATGATGTTGAATTAAACCAGGTATCAAAAGATGCTGATGAAGTGGATAAGGGGAAAGAAAGGATAACCCGCGCGGTAACTCCAAATCTTCAAAAGCTTGGCAATAAGCTTGTTGCTACCTGGGAGCAGGTAGAATTTTTTGATGGTAAACCAGGACTTAGTTTTTATTCTAGGACTAGTACAGACAATGGCTTAAATTGGTCAAACAGTGAGTTAATTTACCGCTATTTTGATGCTACATCAATTGAATTGTATATGACAGCAACAGATAGTGAAGTGTATCTTTTTGCAGTTTTAAATCAAGGGGTAGCTGTTTTTGTTAAGGAAAAAGAAGGTAAATGGCAACGTATTGAAGGTTATATGCCTGGTACTGAAGAGACAAAAACTGATTTGGTTAGTTATTTTAAAACAGCCTTTGATAAGGATAATCTTTATGTTACTTATATTAATGTTGAAGGATATAGGAAAACCGATAATCATACTGAGTTTCAGACATTACATAGAAAGAACAGAGCCTGGGAAAATAAATATCGGTTTGATGCACTGGAAGGCTCAGCTAAAGAATTATCAAGAGGTTATTATCAAGATATAAGTATATTAAAGGATGGTTCTTTGGTTGTAGTATGGGAAGATTATCGCAGTATATTGCCTTCAATTCTCATGAATTATTCAATTGATAAAGGAAAAACATGGCAGTCGAAACCTATTCCTTTAAATAAAATGGGATTGGAAAGTAGTAGTCATCCCTTTGTTAAATCATTAGGTGAAAATAAATATTCTATATTTTTTAGATATTATGTGTTGGCAAATGCTATCAAACCTAAAACTAGTACACGACAAATAACTCTGCCAAGCCCAAAGTCTACAGAGTTTTCAAAAATTCAGTTTCCAAAAGAAACATTGCCGAACAAAGCCCAGTCTATTTCACTGCTTAAAAAAAGAGTTACAGCATTATTAGCATTAAGAGAGCATAAAAACCTGGAGAATATGCAAAAGGAATGGAAATTTCTTGATCCAATTATAAAGGCATCACAGCCTCAACTAGAATGGCTTAAAAAAAGAGATTTATTTGATTATATGAGTAGTAAAATTGAAAGTATAACTATAAAAGGCGCGTATGTTTATGTAAAAATAAGTTTTACCTATAAACTGAATGCTTCTTTCTTAAAAGGTGGTAATAAAGAAGAGGGTGATTCTATTAAAAAAGAAGTTGGTGTCTTACAATGGGGATGGTTCTATGATAATTGGTATTTGATACCTGATAATCCTAAGGAATCATATTTGCCGTAGAATCTATTGATATGCATAAAGATATAATTCTTGCTGGCGTTGCTCGTTCTGGTAGCACCCTGGTTTGTCATTTGTTAAATAAAGTTCAGGGAGTAGTTGCTTTGCATGAGCCAATCCAGCCTGCACTAGTTCCTTTCTCATCAAATGAGGAAGCGATTTTTTATATCCAGGAATTTTTTATTAAACAACGCCGTTCGATTGTTAATAAAGGAATAGCTAAAAGCGCAAGCACTTCTGGAGAGGTTCCTGATAATCATGTCGGTTGTTTTGATAAGGCAACGGGTAAGAGAAAATTTTTACTAGATGGCAATGAAATCACTGTCAGGAGAAACTTGGATGCTGATTTTGCTTTGGTAATCAAACAACCTGGCTTGTTTACTGCCATGCTAGCTACTTTAAAGGCTAATTTTCCCTGTTATGCGACTATTCGTAATCCATTGGCGGTATTACGATCATGGAATTCAGTAGATATGGCTGTGACGAATGGTCATGCGCCAGCTGCTGAAGATCGTGACCCTCAGCTAAAAAAAGTATTAGCTTTGGAACCTGATAAATATAAGCGACAGTTGGTTTTATTATCATGGTATTTTGAACAATATTATCACCATTTAACAGAGCAACAAATAATTCGATATGAAGAGGTTGTTAGCTCAGGTGGTAAAAATTTATCTTGTATTAACTCTTCCGCATTGCTTTTAAATGAGAAATTAACAAATAAAAACAATAATGACTTATATGATGATTCAATTAAATTAAATTTGGCTGAGCGTTTACTAGATTCAGATGGCTTCTATTGGAAATATTATTCTAAGCAGGATGTTCGTAATCTACTGGTATCTTGAATTGTGTATTTTATATCCTGGATCTAATTTATGAATATAAAGCTAGTAGCAATTGCTAAAGACGAAGCTGCTTATTTATCAGAATGGATTTTTCATCATCTTTATTTTGGTTTTGATGAAATAGATATTTATATCAATTTCACTACAGATAAATCGGAAGAACTACTGAAAAAAATTGCTAAACGATATCCTGTTAACCTATATTACGCTGAAAATCTGATCCCCCCTAATTCCTTGCCTAATGATAAATTCTTGTCAGAGAGATTCTTAAGTTATAATAAACTGCAGGCAAGAGCATATTCTGACGCAGTGGGGCGTACATTAGAAACAACTAAGACCACGCATATTTTTTTTCTTGATGTTGATGAGTTTTGGACGCCCATTTGTTTTAAAAAAAGTATAAAAGATGTTCTTATGGATATTGGTTTACCTGATGTGGCTTCTTTTTACTGGAAAAATAAAGTAAGTGAAGAGGGGTTATTTCAGCGTCCATTTCAGCGTGAAGTATACTATTTAGATAATCCCCA
>JALVDG010000429.1 GCA_027009095.1 Thiotrichaceae bacterium | reverse complement strand
GAGTTTTTTCACTGCCCATTCTTTAGGGTAAAGCGGAGGAGTAATCGGTTAGCTGGGTCGCCTTTTCTTTGCTTACTTTCTTTTGGCGACGCAAAAGAAAGTAAGTCGTAGCCCTTTATGGAAGAGAGCAAAGAACCTAAACTAAAAAGGGCTACGAAAACCTTCACTGATATTTTAAAGAGTAACTGCGTAACATCAGTTAAGATGATTAAAATATGACTAAATAAAGGAAATAAGAAGGCGTTTAAAGAAGAAGGGCAGAGAATAGGGGATAGATGTGTTTTTGATCAAACTGAGTTGGGAAATCAGTTTGAAAGTGTGGGCTAGCAATTTTAATACGAGCATGTTGTTGTCGCCTGTGTTGAGGTACGAAACACGAGTTGACTATGAAGCTAATGCTCCTGTGTTTCGTGCCCTCAGCATAATTAGTAATTGCTCATATTGTGCTCTATTTGGTTCGAGTTCAAGGCAAAAGGGCGGAGTTTATAAGCATAAATGAGCACTTTTAACGAAGAAATCGGGCAAAATAGAGTGCAAGCTGAGTAGTTACAATAAAGGAATCATTAATAATGCAACAATATTGATGATCTTGATTAATGGATTGATCGCAGGGCCTGCGGTGTCTTTGTAAGGGTCGCCTACAGTATCACCTGTAACAGCGGCTTTATGAGCTTCTGAGCCTTTGCCACCATGATGTCCATCTTCAATATATTTCTTTGCATTATCCCATGCACCACCACCTGTCGTCATAGAGATTGCTACAAATAATCCCGTGATAATAGAGCCAATTAAGACACCACCGAGTGCCTGTGCGCCAAGGAATAGACCAACAAAGACGGGGATTAAGATAGGTAATAATGATGGCATGATCATTTCTTTGATGGCTGCTTTGGTTAGCATATCAACGGCTTTAGAGTAGTCAGGTTTTTGGCTGTAATCCATGATGCCCGGCATTTCTTTAAACTGACGACGTACCTCGATAACCACCGAGCTTGCTGCACGTCCGACTGCTTCCATCGCCATTGCGCCAAATAAGAAGGGAATCATACCACCAATTAATAGACCAATAATTACCATATGGTTGGAAAGGTCAAAGTTGGTGTGTGTACCTGTTTGTAGCTGTAGTCCATGTGTAAAGTCAGAAAATAACACCAGTGCTGCAAGTGCTGCCGAACCAATAGCATAACCTTTAGTAACCGCTTTCGTTGTGTTACCGACTGCATCAAGTGCATCGGTTGTGTTACGAATATTCTCTGGCAACTCTGCCATTTCTGCGATACCACCTGCATTGTCTGTAATAGGACCAAAGGCATCCATTGCGACAATAATACCTGTCATTGATAGCATTGAAGTGGCGGCGATTGCTATGCCATATAAACCCGCAAGAGCATGACCGGCCCAGATGCCAAAACAAATAACCAATAAAGGCGCTGCGGTTGATCGCATCGAAACGCCAAGACCTGCGATAACATTTGTGCCATGACCTGTAGTAGAGGCTTCAGCAATATGCTTTACAGGTTTGAACGAGGTGGAGGTGTAGTAGTCGGTAATCACCACAAGTAATGCGGTCACTAATAAGCCAATAAGTGATGCTCCCCATAGCGACATAACGCTTGACTGTCCATTGTCGCCCATCACCATTGCCGTAACTGGTAAAAAGAGTGCGCCAGCAATAACGCCTGAGACGATAAGTCCTTTGTAGAGACCTTTCATTACATTATTGTCGGAGCCAACAGAAACAAAAAAAGTACCTGCTATTGATGCAAGAATAGAAACAGCACCTAATATAAGGGGATAGATAAGTGCATTAGCAGAACCGTTAAATGTGAGTGCGCCAAGCATAAGTGTCGCAACGATAGTTACTGCATAGGTTTCAAATAGATCTGCCGCCATACCCGCGCAGTCACCCACATTGTCACCCACATTATCAGCGATAACCGCAGGGTTGCGTGGGTCGTCTTCAGGAATATCATTTTCAACTTTACCAACAAGATCAGCACCAACGTCAGCTCCTTTAGTAAAGATACCACCACCTAATCGAGCAAAAATGGAGATAAGAGAGCCACCAAATGCTAATCCAACCAAAGGCGATAAATTAAGTGCTGCACCATCAACGGTATAATAATTGAGAACAGCCAGATAGATAGCGACACCGAATAGACCAAGCCCAACAACCAGTAGACCTGTAATAGCACCGCCTTTAAAGGCAACTTGCATGGCAGGATTTAAGCCGTCTTTAGCTGCTTCTGTGGTGCGGATATTGGCACGAACAGAAACATACATGCCGATAAAACCAGCCAAGCCAGAGAAGATAGCACCAAGAAGAAAGCCGAAAGCCGTTAGCGTATCGAGAAAAACCCATAGGGCAATAAACAATGCTAAGCCAACGACCGTGATTGCACCGTATTGCCGCTTAAAATAGGCATTAGCTCCTTCTTGAATTGCGGCTGCTATTTCAGCCATTTTGTTGCTACCACTTGGACGCGATAACACCCATTTAATGCTGTAGTAGCTATACCCTAATGCTGCCAGAGAGCAGAGTATAGCGATGATAATTCCTGTAGCCATAAGTTTTGTATCTCCTAAAAAGATGTAACTACCTCATTTATTCCCTGCATGTACGTTTATCTTATTTTATGCACGTTCCTTAAGATTAATTAGAAAACTGTATGCTCCACTTTGAGTTGAAGTGATGCGGGGGATATTCAAATAGGTATAAAAAGTAAACAAATAAATCATCCTATGTTATTTAACCTAGCTGACGTTGATTCAGATCAAAAACAGAAACAATAAATTTTCGAATATTCTGCTTAAGTTCAATGATTAAAGTGTTTATATGATTGACCTCAGCAGAAGTCCCTTAAGATAGTAGAATAAAAATTGTCTGTTGGAACAACCGTTCGTCTTACAGTTTGTTAAGAAAGCCCTTGTGTCCATGAAAGTGTATTATTTATAAGGCTAATCTCAATCTGAGCAGTTACTAATTGATGTTACGCAATATAGAAAAATATTACCTATTTTTTCCTCCGCCCGATGCGTTAGCGAGGCGGAGCCAAAATTCCCATTCTAACCGCGCCGAGCATTTGCCCGAGAGAATGGATCAGCAGTGAAAGTGTTTGAGCGGAGTTTACGGAGTGAGTTTTTTCACTGCCCATTCTCTCGGGTAAAGCGCAGGAGGAAGCGGTTAGCTGGGTCGCTTTTTTTGCTTACTTTCTTTTGGCGACGCAAAAGAAAGTAAGTCGTAGCCCTGTTACGGAATAGAGCAAAAGAACCTAAGCTAAAAAGGGCTACGAAAATCTTCGCTGATATTCTAAAGAGTGACTGCGTAACATCAGTTACTAAGAAAGATAATAAGAGTCAGTTATACTCCATTTATATTAATCTAATCATTCAGGTAGTTATCAAATAATGAAAATAACACTTAATACCGTCATTACGCTTGTCGCTATCAATACTCTATTGTTTTTTGCTAGTACGTCCGTCAGTAATCTAACGGATCTGTTGGCACTTTATTTCCCTTTAAACCCAAATTTTTCGCCTTGGCAATTTGTTAGCCATATGTTTATGCATGGAGGCGTGACTCATTTACTTTTTAATATGCTTGCGCTATGGATGTTTGGTAGTTACTTAGAAAATATATGGGGAGGAAAACGTTTTCTTATTTTCTACTTTATTTGTGGAGTGGGGGCGGCTGCAATCTATACCGCTATTAATTATTATCAGTTTAATGCTGTTTATGAGGTGCTTAGAGGAACAGGATTAAGTGCATTTGATATTCAATCGATGATTGATAAAAGTGAATATCCATCTAACGTCTTAAGTGAAGATCAAGCGATGGATTTGATCGGTATATTTAATACACCAATGGTGGGAGCATCGGGGGCTATCTACGGCGTATTGGTCGCATTTGCTTTTAACTTTCCAAATCATAAGTTAATGTTAATTTTCTTACCTTACCCAATTGCTGCAAAATATTTTGTTCCTGCGTTAATTAGCTTAGATTTATTTTCAGGAGTAACAGGTTTCTCTATCTTCGGCGGCGGTGTAGCACATTTTGCTCATGTAGGAGGCGCAATTATAGGCTTTTTGATGATGGTCTATTGGCGTAAAAAGTTGAGGTGTGATTGATTCTCACCATTTTAATGAAGCTAAAGTAAAGGAGTGAAAGATTTATCTTTTCCCATGCTGATGCCAAATTCCTCTTATTTAGATTTTCTTATATCCAAATAGGGAGACTTTTATACAGTTTTGACTATCCATAATAATCTTATTATATAGTTAATTATTAATATACTTTATGATTTGTAATGTTTAAAATTAGTTTTACTTATTCAATAAACTAATGAGGGCTATAACAATGTCACAGATGGGGCTAATGGATTTTATTATGGACGCAAAATCACGCATTAAAGAAGTGGATGTCGATATGGCAGAAAAACTTCTTGCTAAAGATTACAAACTTTTAGACGTACGTGAGCCAGCGGAGCACAATCATATTGCAATAGCAGACTCGATTAATGTTCCTAGAGGTGTTTTAGAGCCAGCGGCAGACCTAAACTACCCTAATGCTAATCCAGATTTACGTGATAATCGTGATGCTAAATGGCTAGTGCTTTGTGCAACAGGTGGACGTGCTGCACTGGCAACGGATACCTTACAAAAAATGGGTTTTGCAGATGTAACCAATATCTCAGGTGGAATGACAGCATGGATTGACTCAGGAAAGCCAACCATTTCACCGATTGATAATCCGTATGTTTAAAAAATCAAAGTGAGTTATTTTTTGATTTGACATTTAAGAACCGAGGATAATATTTATTTGTCCTCGGTTTTTACGTTAAACGTCTTGGTAAAAATTATTACCGTATTTAGATGGCTTTTTATTGGATTTCTTACTTTTTGAAAATAAGAAAGTAGCATAAGTTGAAAGGCTGGCGGTTGTTAGTTCTATATTGTTTTGTGTTGCCCATAACTGCATTTGCTCTGTGTCGATGAGTATTTTTTTAATTCGTTGTCCTTTTTTGCGTAACTTCTCGATTTTTTTCTCGGTTTTTTCTTTCCAGTCATTATAAGAGTCACCTAATGTTTCAGCATCAGGGATAATTTTTTTTAAATGACTCCACTGTTCTTCTTTAAACCAACTTACCAGCATAGTTGGTGATTTTTCTTCAAATAAGTGCATAGCATAATGCTGAAGATTAGGGGTTGTAGGTTCTAAATTATTTTCTTTAAACCATGTAAGCATTGTTTTTGCATCAACTCCCATTTTGTGAGCAACTCCTCCAGAGCGACGAAATTCATTGATATGCTTTTCTGCTGCTTCTCTCCAGTGTGTATAAGATTCACCCATGTTTTCTGGATCAGAAATAATCTCTTTTAAATCATCCCATTGATCTTCTTTAAACCAGCATATAATCATCGTAGGTTTAGTGGCTTTGGCGATTTTCTTTTCTTTCATATCGTAAAAGTTCCTAGAAATTTAAGTGCAAGCTGAGTAGTTACAAAAAACTGGTCTAAATCTTTTCCAATAAACAAGGAATCTCCAGCTTATCTCCTTTAGATGAGATTTCCTGTCCTTTAACTTCTTTTTTCCAGTGCCATCTTTTATCACTAAATAACTGCTTCATCTCACTCATATCACAATGATAGGGTGGACCACCTTCTTCATGTGTTTGCATAAATTGTGAGTATAGTTTTCCGCCTGTTTTTAATGATTGATGTAGCCACTGCTCGAAGTTTTTCCATTGGCTAGGCGGCAGGGCGCACAAGCAGGTTTGTTCGTAGATCGCATCAAACGGTTTGTCGCTATAATCGAGCGAGAAAAAATCACTCTGTACTAGCTCTGCACTTAGTTGATTATCATCGAGTGCTTTTTGTAGATTAGCAATAGGGCTAGGGGCAATATCGACGGCGGTCACCGCAAAGCCTTTTTCTGCTAGGGTGAGTACCTCGTAGCCATTGCCACAGCCTGGTACTAAAATTCGGCAAGGTGTTAGATTGCCACTTTCTAGCCAATCGAGTAGATTCCCACTGGTTTTACCTCTATCCCAGCCTGTTGTACCTGCTTGATAGCGAGATTCCCAAATTTCGTTATTATTGTCCATTGTCTTTACTTTCCTCTATGGGGGAAGGGTTATCCATAATATCTTTCATACAAAGGTGTCGATATACTATAGGCTAAATGAATTTTATGATACGGGGATTTGTATGCTTAAACGATTGAAAACATTATCATGGGGGCTTTTTCTTTCCACTTTAATCAGCTTGTCGGCTTGTGCTAAAGGCGATAGCGACGATATTTTATCAGGCTATAAAACCACTAAAGTTGCTGATCATACATGGTACATTCCTGGTCCTAGAGCTACCCCGAACGTTGAAAATAAAGGCTTTATGAATAATCCTGCGTTTACGATTACTGATAAAAGTGTGATTGTTTATGATCCTGGTTCTAGTGTTTTAGTAGGGCGAGCATTAATAAAACGTATCCGCGAGAAAACTAAAAATCCTATCACGCATGTCTTTAATAGCCATGTACATGGCGATCACTGGCTTGGTAATCAGGCGTTTGTTGAAGAAAATAAAGATGTAAAAATTTACGCGCATCCTCTAATGATCAAGCACGCTAAAAATGGTGAAGCAAAAATTTGGATCGATATGATGATGGATCGCACCAAAGGTATTACCAAAGATACTGTTGCTGTACTACCAACTGAAATTTTAAAAGATCAGCAAGAAATCAAAATTGATAACATTACCATCAAGGCACATTTAGCAAATATCAAAGCACATACCGTTACCGATGCGATGTTTGAAATTGTTGAAGATAAAGTATTAATTACAGGTGATAATGCCTTTCGCGATAGAACCACACGTAAG
>JALVDG010000428.1 GCA_027009095.1 Thiotrichaceae bacterium | reverse complement strand
TTAATTATTGTTGCAGAAGTTAAAAATAATCCAGATAACGACCTTAAAACTCAAGCACAAGTAAGAGGAAAGGTCTTAATGGCAACTGAAAATGGTTATGGTAAACGTACTGATATTAGTCAATTCTCTTTGCAAAAACGTGGAGGCATGGGCGTTATTGCCATCCAAACTTCTGAACGTAATGGTGATGCTATTGGCGCAGTACAAGTTACTCGTGATGATGAGATTATGCTAATTACCAGCGGTGGTGTCCTAGTAAGAACACCGGTTGACAATATTTCGGTCAGTGGTCGTAATACTCAAGGTGTTACCTTAATTAAACTAGCTAAGGGCGAATCTTTAGTGCAAGTAGCTCCTATTGAAAATATGGGTGTTGATGTCATTGAGGGGGATACTGCTGAAAAAGTAGATGATGAAAGTGAATAACTAAGTACCCGTACAAAATTAATCTAACAATTTAGCCTCTATTTTCTGATCTTCTTCGCTATTGTTTCGCTCACATAGCCACTATGCTCCCGTTGCAATGCCCTGAGTATCAAAAAAACAGGACACTAAATTTTGTTAAATTAATTTTGCTTTAAAAAAATCAATTGATTCATTCTCTTTACCTAAAAAATTCACTTTCCCTTTTATTACGATCCCGCACCCTCTGTGCTTATTAGCCACAAAATAATACAAGAACATCTTAAGCAGCAATCTAGCTGGCAGTATCCTTTTAAAGGGTTAAGATCATCAGTGAAAGTGTTTGAGCGGAGTTTACAGAGCGAGTTTTTTCACTGCCCATTCTTTCGGGTAAAGCGCAGGAGAAAGCGGTTAGCTGGGTCGCCTTTTCCTTGCTTACTTTACTAAAGCATAAGATTCGATAAATCTGTTATTAAAATTTACCTTTCAATAAAATGCTTAATTCGATTAGCTGCCTCAACACATTCATCTAAAGTGGCAACTAATGCCATGCGAATGCGCCTAGCTCCAGGGTTAAAACCATCTACTTCTCTTGATAAATAACTACCTGGTACAACATTTAGATGTTGTTGAGCATAAATATCGCGCGTAAAACTTTCATCATCGGTTGAAATACCTGCCCATAGGTAGAAACTGGCATCTGGTTTTTTTACATCCATAATCGGTGATAAAATATTGAGCACGGCTGTAAATTTTTCACGATATTGATTGCGATTATCTAACACATGATCTTCATCATTCCAAGCAGCAATACTGGTGATTTGTGTTGGTGGTGGCATCGCGCAACCATGGTATGTGCGATACAGTAAAAATTTCTTTAAAATATTGGCATCACCTGCGACAAAACCAGAGCGCAATCCTGGTGCATTAGAGCGTTTTGATAAACTATGAAAAACCACACAACGTTTATAGTCGCTATTACCTACCTGAGCAGCCACTTCTAATAAACCGACAGGAGGCTGATTTTCATCAAGATAAATCTCGGAATAACATTCATCGCTGGCGATAATAAAGTCATGCTTCTCTGCAAGTGCTAAAAGTTGTTTTATCTGCTGGGCACTCACAACCGCACCTGTTGGATTACCTGGGCTGCATAAATAAATAAGCTGGCAGGCATCCCAGGTTGCTTCATCGACTGCATCAAAATCAGGGTTGAAATTATTATCAGCTGTACAAGGTAAGTAAACAG